>JBEBHT010000269.1:0-5798 GCA_040081135.1 Lacibacter sp.
AGCTTTAAAAATGCAGGTTATGTAACTGCAACGGGGAAAAATATTTACGGGTTAGATTTTCCTGAAAAACAGGTTCAAACCATGTACTACAGAGTAAAAAATGTTGACTTTGATGGCAAGAGTAAATATTCAACCATCATCAGGGTATATACAAAAGAACAAACGAACGGAAAGATACAGTTGTATCCTTTGCCTGCAATGGATATGGTTACTGTACAGCACAACCGTTCAAATGAAAATGCAATAATAACAGTCTTCAGCCAGGAAGGAAAATTATTGCAGCAGGTACGTCCTGCAACCAATACACTGCAAACACAGCTCAGTATCGGGAGCCTTAGCAAAGGAGTTTACATTGTAAGGTTTAACGACGGACAGGGAAATATTCAAAGCATAAAATTGTTGAAAAACTAAAAGAGAACTCAATTGAAATCTAAAGAGGTCCGCTTTAAAGCAGACCTCTTTCTTTGTAAACGATTTTGAAATATCTTTTTTTGATAAATGCTTATTCGTAAATAAGATAAGCCGAGTTAGCACGGAATGCAGAATGACGTATTTTGAAATTCTTTGTTCCCAGTACATCACGTAAAGCTTTTGTTTCACCGGGCCATTCACGCACATTAATTTCATCAAAACCAATAACCGCACCTTTAGTTAAATAAGGAACAATTTGTTCAAGTGCTGTATAGGTTGGTTTGTAGATATCAAAATCAATGTACACCATTGCAATAATGGTTTCCTGCCTGCTTTCGAGATATGGCCCGAGTGTGAGGTTTACATCGCCTTTCACCAGCTCAAACTTGCGGATGTTGGGTAAAGGAGCCAGTTGCTCATGTGTGATTAATACATCTTCCAGGAAGTTCTCATACTGATCAGGTACACTGTAATCGCCGGTTGACCATTTCTGCACACTGTTTACATCATGTTCTCCAACTTCAGGAAAGCCACTGAATGTATCAAATGCAATGATTTTACGGTTATGATTAAAGGGCTCATATATGCCACGTAAGGAACTTAAGAGGGATAAGTTGGTGCCGTAACGGGTTCCAAATTCAATAATAGAGCCATGTAGCCCTACTATTTGCGTGTACATTTCATTAATAAACAGCATACGGGAGAGTAAACGGCGGTCAATAAACAGACCAACATTGTTCATTAATTCCTCTTTTGGAATGGGTGCTTTGAACATTAGTTCTGCTAAACGGTTCCTGGAGTTGAATTCATTCTCATTCAGGGACTTAATCTGGTCGGATTCACTCGTAAAATTTTGCATTGAAAAGGGTGTTAGTTGTATTTGGGTTGATTGTTTGTTGAAGATATATGCCTGTGGGAAGCAACGTTATGCCCACAATATAAGAATTTCATGAATTTATTTCTGAAAATTTCGCCTGGGCTGGAAAGTTGAATATTTAGGGATGAATAGCGCTCCTTAAAGGTGATATTGGGTAGTTTACCTGGATCGTTTGAAATGAGAGGCAGAAAGTATAAAGGCATTGCCGGTCGGATTCATGTACATTCACCTTTACTATCCAGTCAATTTTATGAAAAGCAGCCTGCTCATATATTTTATATCCTTTATCAGTTGCAATTACTTTCCGAGAGAAATCCCTGAAACAAAGAACGGTGACTCAGATATTGTTGTAAGGAGTACCGAACTAACAGAAGAAGGGGAGTCATCAACAAGAGACACGTTTATTCCGCCCATCACTACGGTCAATAAAAACACAGGATTAGCAGACAATCCATTTAATGAAGAACTGATTGCTTACGCAAAAACCTTAATCGGTACACCTTATAAGTATGCTTCGATTAATCCCGCAGATGGTTTTGACTGCTCCGGTTTTATTACCTATGTATTTAATCATTTTGGTGTACAAGTACCCCGGTCTTCCGTTGATTTTACAGATTATGGCCTAGCTGTTGACCGTATGGATACAGAATCAGGCGATTTGATTTTGTTTACCGGAACAGACAGTCTATCCACCGAAGTTGGTCATATGGGCATTGTTACCGAAAATAGGAACGGAGAAATTTTATTTATACATTCTACTTCAGGTAAAGCAAATGGAGTAACAATCACTCCCTTGAACAGTTATTACCTGAAACGGTTTGTGAAAATAATCCGGATCCCGTTGAATACAGATACGAAGCTTTAACTATTTTAGCTGTTTATAAGAGTGGTAAAGAATATTACATGAAAGCAGCAACCATTAATGAATTAAAGCAGGAACTGGTTAACAGTTCGCCAACACAGTTAACTGAACTCTGCCTGCGGCTTGCACGCTTTAAAAAAGAAAATAAGGAGCTGTTAACCTATTTGCTTTTTGAAGCCCATGATACAGCTGCCTATATTAGAAGTGTAAAAGAGGAGATGGACTCTCAGTTTGAAGGGATGAATAAAAGCAATGTGTATTTTATAAAGAAGACTTTGCGGAAGATCATCCGTACTGCTGCAAAATATACCCGTTACAGCGGGCTTTCCACTGTTGAAATTGAACTGTTGATTTATTTCCTGGCAACAATGAAGAGTTTGAATATTCCCATTGAGAAAAATCCAGTGCTTACGAATATCTATCAAAACCAGCTGAAGAAAGTAAATAAAGCAATTGAAACACTGCATGAAGATATGCAATATGATTATCTGAAAGAAGTCAGGAAATTGTAAGTAAGACAGGAGAAAAATTACATTCTCTTCAGCCAGCCGGTAATGCTCATTCTGCTGCGGTTTGCTTTCGATACTTCATGCTCCATTTCATCACTTTTGAAGAAGACTGCTGTTTGAGCGTGAGGTTCTATTGTTTGAGTTGTTTCGTTTTGATATACCCGCAATTGCCCGCCATCTTCTTCCAGCCAGTTGTCGTTTAAATAATTGATCAGTGAAAATTTCCTGTTGCTGTCATTTTGAAATTGATCCCTGTGCCGTTTGTAAAAACTGCCTTCTTCATATACTGCATAATGAAACTCATATCCATTGATGCCGGTATAGCAGGTACTGTTCAGCCTGTCAATAAAGTCTTCAGCAAGTTGCAGGAACTCCTGTTCGTATTGATTGCTGTGACTTTTATCCATCCAGTAAATTTTGTCGCCCCTCATTTTTTGATGCTGATCTTTTACTGCTTCATTTCCGATTCCGGCAACGGTCATCAGCTGATCTTTTTGCAGTTGAAGGATATTTTGCTGCAGTCCATTGCACAGGGACTTTGACATAAAGCCGGGATCAATACCAATCTTATTTTCGAGGTAGCTGTCAATCAGTAAATCAAACTGGTTGTTCATTTTTTCAGTTAATGAAACAAGGTAGTTCATTTAACCAGCGTCAGCTATTTACTTTATGAACTGAATTACTTTTCTTTTTCAAGTGATGAGTAAACACCTGCTGGTTAAACAGGTCAAAGATTTTCTTCCAGAGCATAGCGGTTCAATAAGTAGCGGAAAAGTAAAATCAAAAAAGTACAGTAAAATAATGATGTTCAGTTTTATTAGTGCCCTGCTTTGCGAAGAATTGAGTGCTCAGTATTATTTTAAATTCTTTTCAGTCCAAGGCCAGGTTGATTGCTGCAGTACATATATCCATCTCTCAAAATAAATCCATCTTTCACCCAGTCTTTGCTAAGATCAAAGCTTCCGTCGAGATCAAGATATTTTGTATTGCTGCAACTGTAAGCAACATGAAGTGCAGCCGCAATACTTGCCATACTTTCATCATTACAGCCCCAGAATAAATCAATATTTGCATTGGCGGCAATTGCTGCAATTTTTCTGGCGCCTTTTATGCCGCCACTTTTCATCAGTTTAATATTGAAGATGCCAAATGGCTGAGGAGAGTGGGAGAGGGCGGTTGCTGAATCAGCATCAATCAAAGATTCATCAGCAGCTAATAATTTTCTATCGACTTCTTCTAAGGTTGCCAGTTTATGTTCTTTGCCAACCGGTAAAGGTTGCTCAATCAGTTCAAGTGAAAGATGTTTTGTTTTATTGATAAATTGTTTCAGTTGTAACAAATCATAACCCTGATTGGCATCTACACGAATAAGCATTTTGTTGCCAAACAATTGACTGATTTTTGTAACCCGTTCAATGTCTTCTTCCACATCCAACCCCGTTTTGATCTTGATGATCCTGAATCCGGCTGCATAATTTTCTTTTGCTTCTGCAAGCATGGAAGCAGTTTCTTTTATGCCAATGGTGACGGATGTTGGGAGAGCTTCCATCTTTCGTCCGTATAAATCCACAACAGGAATTCCTTTCAGCTGACAGTACGCATCATGCAATGCAAGATCGATGGCTGCAACCGTACCGGGCAGGTGAGGAAAGTGAATGACTGCTTCATCAATGAGTTGATTGAAATCATTGATATCTCTTCCAGTCATTTGCTGCACAAAATCTGTTTGCAGATTCCGTAATGTATCTGCCGGTGATTCACCAACCACTTCGGTAAATGGGTTTGAAGCGCCGATACCTGTAATGCCATTCTCCAGTATAATTTCAAGAAAAATAATCTCCGTATCATCAATTACTTTGTAAGCGATGGTATATGGTTTGGTTAAAGGCAATTGCTGCAACCATGCATTGATGGATTTGATTTTCATACATGTTATTTAAACAGCGATTGAATGACGGGGATAATTTTTTCCACTCCCTGCTGCATTGGTAACAAAACTGGTATGTTTAACTCTGCTTCATATTCTTTCTGAAAATTTAGGGCTTCTTGCAAACTGCATTGCTCTGTATTAAGTGCAACCGCTATTACATTTGATCCATACATTTTGATCAGTTCAATTTCAGATGCAACAGAATGAATGGCTCCCCACTCAGCTAAATGCTCATAATGTTTTCGCTTAGGTGCATGTACAAGAATGACATGTTTTGCATTACCTGACACCAGCATTTCAGCACCGCATGGTCCGCTTGGATTACGTAATGCCGACTGCCCTTCAATTAATAATACATCAGCCTTGGTTTCTTTCCAGCAGGAAACAACCGCATGCTCCAGCTCACCTGAAATAAAATCGTTCAGTGTTGAATCAAAAATGAATCCATATTGTCCGCCCTGCAGCCAGCCTGTTTGACCGGTATAAATCATTTGTGCATTGATCTTTGCTTCTGCACAAGCCTGTTTCACCATTCTGCAAGTCGTACGTTTCCCCAATGCACAATCTGTACCGATGACTGCAATGATGGGTGCTTTCACGGAATAGATTTCTGCATTCCAGAAATGCAAATCCTTTCTGTCTTTTGGCTTGCGTACATCAATCAATTCAACATTATACTCTTTTGCTAATTCTGCAAGTGTAGGTATATTCGATAAGAAATCATGCAGACCATTAACCAATGAAATGTTTTTACGGATGCATGCTTCCAGAACAGGAATAAAATGTGCAGGAAGAATTCCACCGACTGTTGCAATGCCAATGATACAGTATTTAATATCCTGAATGGATGCAGTTGCTTCCTCAATTGTTCCCAACACAGGAATGTTTCGGTGTTTTCCATCTAACACTTCACCTGCATCTTTTCCTGCGTGCAATGAGTCAATGATTGCTACAATTTCAAAACGTTCCGTTCCCCTGATTAATCCGTGCGCTGTTTTAGCATCTGAATCATGCAGCATGCCATCAGTTAATACAATTGCTTTTGGTTTACCTGTCATCTTGATCGTTTACTTTTTCTTTCAATAATATTTGCCTGCTTTGAATTACCGTTTAATAAACTCTCCCGGATATTTCTGCTGTGAAGTTTTGTCTTTATACACCAGTACTCCATTCACCCATACTTTTAAAATGCCATCTGATAATGCTCTG
>JBEBHT010000270.1:0-5775 GCA_040081135.1 Lacibacter sp.
ACTTTTCTGGAAAATTGAACTGCAAAGCTAAAGGAAGGAAGCCATTAAATGGCAGATGTGTTGTATTTAACTTCCCTTAAACTGGCTTTTTACTTCCTGCACAAATTCTTTGGCGGGTTTAAAAGCCGGAATATAATGTTCCGGGATGTGAACAGCTGTATTTCGTTTGATATTCCGTCCAATCTTGGCTGCTCTTTTCTTGGTAATAAAGCTTCCAAAACCCCTGATATAAATGTTCTGCCCGGCTGATAAAGAATCTTTTACTTCTTTAAACATGGTTTCAAGCGTAACAAGTACATCAACCTTTGGAATACCCGTTTTTTCTGAAATTTGATTCACGAGATCTGCTTTTCTCATTCTGAAAAATTTTATGGTTCTGACTATTGTTTGTCTAAGATCATGAAATATTTTTAAAATCCGAAAAATATTGGCTAAAATTATTGAAATAACTGGTTGATAATGAATAAACAACGATTCCTTATGCCAGAATCAATCATTTAATTGGCTGCCCCGCTTAAAACCTGTTTTTTTGCTGACTGATTTATGGATCCTGAAAAATACTTTCAACAGCACTTACTTAACTGGCATAAAACCATCAATACCCGCCAGCTTCCCTGGAAAGGGGAGAAGGATGTATACTATATCTGGCTCAGTGAAATCATTCTGCAGCAAACAAGAGCCGGACAGGGGTTGAAGTATTATGAACGGTTTGTAAAAAAATACCCAACTATTCAAAAGCTGGCCAACGCCCCACTGGAAGAAGTATATAAATTATGGGAAGGTTTGGGTTATTATAATCGATGCCGAAACCTGCATACAACTGCTCAGAAAATTGCTTTTGAGCTGAATGGGAAATTCCCAGATACTTATGAATCTATTCTTGAACTCAAAGGAGTCGGGCCTTATACTGCAGCTGCTATTTCTTCATTTGGTTTCGGTTTGCCCTATTCAGTCGTTGATGGAAATGTATTTCGTGTGCTGAGCCGTTTTTTTGGAATTGATCAGCCCACTGATTCAACATCAGGTAAAAAACTATTTCAGCAGCTGGCGCAGGATTGTTTGAGTATAAAAGAACCTTCAGAGTACAACCAGGCCATTATGGATTTTGGTGCCACTGTATGCAAACCCGATTTACCTGAGTGCGGCACCTGTGTGATGAAAAAGAAATGTGTTGCTTTTCAAACAAGCAGAGTTGCTGATTTTCCGGTAAAAGAAAAAAAGACAAAACAGAGAAACAGGTGGTTCCTGTTTTATATACTTGAACAGAATGGGAAATTTGCCGTACAGAAAAGAACTGCAAAAGATGTATGGGCCAATTTATATGAATTTCCCAACGCTGAATATCAAACAGAAAAACTGTGGAAACAGGCAGTAAAAAAAGATGTTGCAGGCTGGCTAAGTGAGAAAGGGTTCAATCAAACATATAAAATTATTTCAGCCACAAAACAGGTAAAACAGCAGCTGAGCCATCAAACCATTTATGCAAATGCTGTTTTAATATCAATCAACGGTAAAGGAAAGACGAAGAACAGCTGGGAATGGAAAACGGGGAAGGAGATTGAACATTTGCCTTTCTCTAAAATTCTGAATGATTTTCTGAAGGCCAAGGTTCTTGAATTATTTGGATAGAATGATGCAACAGTTAAGCAAAAAACGTAATTTAGAAGGGAAGATGGTAAGGAGTTTGTGTTATTAAACTCATTCAGAAATTAAATTTATTTGTATGAGAGGAGTTAACCGTGTAATGCTTATTGGAAATCTCGGAAAAGATCCGGATGTACAGGTACTGGAAGGAAATATTGCTGTTGCAAAATTTCCCCTTGCAACAACAGAAACGTTTAAGGACCGTACGGGAAAATTAGTGAGTCAAACCGAATGGCATACAGTAGTGCTGTGGCGTGGATTGGCCGAACTTGCTCAGAAATACCTGCATAAAGGAAGCCTTGTTTACATTGAGGGTCGCCTGAAAACCAGGAGTTGGGAAGATAAAGAAGGTGCCAAAAAGTATGCAACTGAAGTGGTGGGCGATAACCTGATTATGCTTGATAAAAGGACTGATGGAACCAGCCGTCATGAAGGTCCTGAACAACTCGGCGGATATCATGGTGAAGACCTTCCGCCAATTGGTGAACCCAGCGAAGATTTACCTTTTTAAGAAATACCTCTGCTATCCCTATTTTTGCGGGAGTAGTCAGCAATTGTTCATTAAATCCCAATGTTTTGGATTACCAGCCGATCAACAGTTTATTTTTACTTTCACTGAAACCTTATTTACTGGCAATTAACAGCCAGGGTCTTACCTTAATGGTAATCCTGTTCCTGGTTTTCCTGTTTCTTTCTTTTGTGGTAAGTGGAGCAGAAGTTGCTTTTTTTTCGCTGAAGTATAAAGATCTCAACATGATCAAAACAAGGCAGGAAGCTTCTGCCAAACGGATTGTTAACCTGCTGGAAGAACCCAAAGTATTGCTTGCAAGTTTACTGGCTGCCAATATTATTTTCAACCTCTGTATTATTTTTCTTACCAATTTTCTGATTGATGAAGCACTTGCACTGCAGCATAAATTATTCTGGATAGAGTTTTTGTTAAAAGCAGCTGCCATCACTTCTTTAATCATTTTGTTTTGTGAAATACTTCCCAAAATATGGGCATCACAAAACAATGTTTTCTTTGCCTATTTCGCCAGCTGGTGGGTGGAAACAATTGTATATCCCATTTTTAAATCAACCGGCAGTTGGCTGGCAGGATACAGTGACAGTATTGAAAAGCGATTGACAAAATATCAAACCGCATCATTTAAAAATGACGAATTGGATTATGCCATAGACCTGATGAGTGAAGAAGAAGCAACTGATGAAGAAAAACAAATCCTAAAAGGCATACAGAATTTCAGCAGCATTACTGTAAAACAGATTATGCGTTCAAGACTGGATGTAAGCGGCATTGAATACAACTCTTCCTTTATAGATGTTGTAAACCGTATTCAGGAATTGCACTACAGCCGTTTACCTGTATATAAAAATAATATGGACGAAGTGGTTGGTATACTGCAAACGAAAGACCTGCTGCAGCATATCAACGATGCAGACGGGTTTCACTGGCAGCAACTGATGCGTACACCATTTTTTGTACCGGAACAAAAACTGATTGATGATTTGCTGAAAGAATTTCAGCAAAAGCGGATTCACTTTGCTGTTGTAGTGGATGAATTTGGCGGAACAAGTGGTATTGTTACAATGGAAGATGTACTGGAAGAAATTATTGGTGAAATAAAAGATGAGTTTGATGATGAAGAAATCATCAATAAAAAAATTGATGACCGCAATTATATTTTTGAAGGAAAAACAATGATCAATGATGTGTGCCGCACAATGAACCTTCCCTCTGATACATTCGACGGCGTAAGAGGCGAAAGTGAATCACTGGCGGGGCTGATACTTGAACTGGCCGAACGTTTGCCAAGAGTTGCTGACGTAATTGAAACAGGCGATTTCCAGTTTATGATACAGGAAGTAAGCCGCAACCGCATTGAAAAAGTAAAAGTGACCATTAAACCAGGAATTGATTAAGATGAAACCATACCAGCTTCGTATTTCGTATTTCTTAGTTCTGTTTTTATTCATTGTATCCTGCAACTCCGATCCCAGGCCAAAGCCAAAGGGTTATTTTCAGATTGATTTTCCGGAGAAAAAATATGTGCTGTTTGATCAACCCGGCTATCCTTATACATTTGAATACCCGGTTTATGGGAAAGTAATTAAAGACAGCACCTTCTTTGATGATCAACCTGAAAATCCGTACTGGGTGAATCTTGATTTCCCAAGTTTAGGCGGAAGAATGTATCTCAGTTATAAAACAGTGAGTGGGAAAAATGTATTCAGCAAATTAGTGGAAGATGCATTTAAGATGACCAGTAAACACAGCCTGAAAGCAACATCTATTGATGAAATACCTGTGGAAGGCGGCCTCGGTGTAAAAGGATTTGTATTTGATGTGGGCGGTAACGCAGCTACCGGAAAACAATTTTTTGTAAGCGACAGTACCAAACATTTTTTAAGAGGAGCTTTGTATTTTGACGCAACTCCCAATTACGATTCTATCAGACCGGTTGAACAGTTTCTGTATAAAGACATGCAGCATTTGATAAAGACGCTGAAGTGGAGACGAGACTAATAACCTAACTCAAATTTATTTGACGAAGCGTTTGTTGAAAATTTTGCAGAATCAATAACTTCATCTGCAAAGCCTGGCGAAATAACCTTCCGTAATTTTAATTTTGTAAATACATCTGCAGCAGTTGTAATAATGATTGTGGTATCACCGGAAGAAGCAGGTCTGCCAATAATATCTGCAAAAGAAAGGTTTGAAGAAAAGTAATGATCAAGTGAAAGAGTTGAGAATGAAGACTGCTGTATATTTTTTATTGTAATTGCAGCCGTTGTCCTTTTGTAGAGCGGATATTTAAGTGTTTGCATTTTACTTACATCATAGTCATAAAATGTAATCATCGAAAATTTTGAATTTGAACTGATGCCCAAGTCGTCAGCCAAACCATCCGGCACATCAATAAAAACACCTAAATATTGAGACGAAAAATATACTGGATTTAATTTTGTTTTTAGCTCAAATGTGCCGTCACGGTTTGTTTTAACTGTTCCAATTATTTCATCGTTGCAAAAGATACAAGAACTACGCTGGTAAAGTTTTGCATGAACTTTGACATTGTTGCATCCGTTGTTGTTTGCTGCCTCAAATACTCTGCCTTTTATAATCACAGTTTCACAATCTCCTTCACATTTATATTTTTTGCAGCCACTAATCCCTAAACAAAAAGCAAGCATGACAAGTAAAGGTGAAATTTTCATGAAATGAAACTACAGAATAATATCAAAAGACCCATAACTATGGGTCTTTTTCTGAATTATCCAATTACTTACTGTTTCTTCTTTTCAATCAATATCTCTTCCCTCGGAGCAGCCCTTGAAAACATTTTCATGTTTACTTTTTTCCTGAGGGTTTTCTTTTCTGTTGGAGCTTTAGCTATTTCTGTTTCCGGCTTCACTGTTTCATTTTTCACTTCAACAGAAACAGGAGTAATTTCTTCTTTCAACTCAGCAGAAGCATAGCTTGCTGTTTTTTTCTTTTTCAGTTTTTTTGATTGTACAGGTTTTTCAGCAACGGCCACTTTGTTTTCAGGTGCAGGAGGACTAAAAGATTCAAGCTTTCCTCTTGAATAATCTTCTTCTTTAATGTCGCTCAGTTTTACATCTTTCTCCTTTGCTACGGGAGCTTCTTTGTAGAGATCTTTAAACTCTTTTTTATTTTTTGTTTTTACATAATCAGTTATTCCGTAAACTGATGCGGCTGTTAGGAGCAGGCCGCCTGCCATGAGATACAATTTCATTTGTGTAAGATTTAAATGGTGAAAGAATTGATATAACGTTTGCTTTGTTTGTAGATAAAATATTCAGCTACGAGCATATTGCCCAGCACACTGATCCAGAGTGAGATTTCATAGTTTTCAAGATGTCCCCAATCCAGGACAAAAAATACGAGGTGATAAATGCGGAATGTAACAGCTGTCATTGCCATGGAATACGAACGGATCATCCAGATTTTATGTGCCACTACATTTTTTTCTTTGATCGTTTTCAATCCCCACCAGGTAGTAATGAACCAATAAATTGCCATGAACAGGAATAAACCTCTTTCCCAAAAACTTCCCTTGGCAAAAAAACTCATATACAAACCGGTGGGGGCACCAATCAGTAACACCA
>JBEBHT010000271.1:0-5774 GCA_040081135.1 Lacibacter sp.
CCGCCAGTTCTTGTACAAAAATGGATTTCTGCTCATATTGGCAGGATGGGCATTGACATTTTCCTACCTGTTTCAATATTACTGGTCGTACAGTTCTGCTCCTGCACAGGTAAAGAGTGCTTTGCAGGGATCGGTGAATACAAGAGAAAGAGATTTCAATACTATTTTAAAAGATACACTACTGCTTGAGCGGCTCAGCAGCAATACATACAGTAAGAGTTCTTTCCAGAAACTGCTGAATAAAGATTATTTCATTTTTGTTGCCAACGAAAATGTGGAAGGAATTCAAACCGTATTTTGGAATACACAAACTATTTTGCCCGGCAATGAATTATGGCAACGGGCCGATGGAGTTTGGTTTGAACAGCTCATCAACGGATATTATACGGTGTACAAAAAAACATGTACACTCAAAAACGGACGCACCTGTCTTGCAATGGCATTGATTCCGGTTAAGTGGAATTATTTTATTACCACCAATTATCTCAATAACGGTTTTGCTTATTTCGATGGAATCGATAAATATTATTCCATCAGCGATATTGTTCCAACTCCACTTGCGGTGAACAGTAACGACGGAACTGTTTTGTTCTGGCTGAGAGACCGTAACAGTTCTGCACAGCCGTTGAACTGGATTACAGTTGTACTTCGCTTACTGGCAATGTTCAGCTTTCTGTTTTTTCTGCACAAAACAGCTGCTGAACTGGCAATAAAACGTTCTTACCTGTTAGGTCTGCTGTTTCTGATCGCCAGTATTGTATCGCTTCGGGTAAGCAGTTATTTTTTCCCGGTGCCGTTAAATTTCCGTCAGTTTGAATTGTTTGATCCTGCTGTTTATGGATCAAACAATATTCTGAAGTCATTGGGTGATTTGCTGATCAATTCATTTCTGCTGTTATGGGTTCTGTTGTTTATGCGGAAGCATGGGAAAGGAAAACCGGCGATTCATATCAGGCTTAATTTTAATGCAGGGTTAATTGTTGCAGCTGTGCTGCTCTTTGCCGTAACTATTTTGTTTGGCGATATTGTGCGGAGTCTTGTTGCTGACTCACAGATCTCGTTTAATGTAACCAGCTTTTTCAGCTTAACCATTTTCAGCTTTGCCGGGTTTTGCGTACTGGGAACACTGGCACTCAATTATTTTTTACTGATCGACTGGCTGTTTGATTTTTTCAAGGAGTTCAGTTATAATAAAATTGTACCGCAGCAAATTTCTTTAGCAGTTGTTGGATTGATTTATTTAACCGCTACCATTAATTCTGAAGCCATTTCTTTTCATCTCAGCTTATTGATCTGGTTGCTGGTCATTGCATTGCTTTTCAGGTTTCACAGTAAGGACATTAAGTTTTTACCGTCGGGTGGAAGAACAATTTTCTGGCTTTTCTTCTTTTCTGTTTCATTAACTGTTTTACTTATCAATGATAATGCAAAGAAAGAATGGGAAGACAGGATTCGTATGGCAGAGAAACTCAGTTTGCAAACAGACCCTTCGGCTGAAAGCCTGTTAAGCCTTGCACTCAGCAATTTCAGAAGCGATTTTTTGCAGGATAACTTTTCACGTTTCAGCATCAGCGGCAGTAACCGGTTTTTAAAAGACAGTTTGATCAATGAAAACTTCAGCGGATACCTGAACAAATTTGATTCAGAAATTTTCACGTTTGATGCAGCAGAAGAACCCCTGTATAATTCTGACTCAACTTCATTCAGCAGTCTTAATACCATTTATAAACTACAGAGTAAACCAACAACTGTAAGAGATTGGCAGTATCATGAAGAATCGTTTGATAAGTTTTATTATATCGCACGGAAGGAAGTGATGGATACAGCTACATGGAAGCCCATTGGCTATGTTTTTATCCTGTCGAGACCCAAGCGTTATTCTGATGAAAAGTTTTCACCGGAACTGTTTTCCAAAACATTCAATCTTATGCCGGAGAATATGCCGGCCTATGCGTATGCTATTTATAAAAGCAAAGAACTTATCAGCAGTTTCAATGATTATCCTTTCCCGATTCACCTTACACGAAAACAAACGGAACAACCTTCTTATACACGTATCAATAAAGATGGGTACAGTGAACTCTGGTATTCAGCCTCATCAAACCTGATGGTGGTAATTGCAAAAGCACAGAACAGGTGGCTTGAAACAATTACCTTATTTGCCTATTTGTTTTGTGTATTTCTGTTTATGGGTGCCATGTTTCGTTTCGTACGATTTTTAACACAGTTTGGTTTCCGTCCATCCAACTGGAAAAAGCATTTACAGTTAACATTCCGTACGCAGGTTCATTCAACCATTATCGGTATCAGCATTTTTTCTTTTCTTGTAATTGGTGCATCTACTATTTTCTTTTTTATTAACCGGCACAGCCGCAATAATAAAGAACGGCTTACCCGTACCATTGCAATTATGAAAACAGAAGTGGAAGCTGCACTTGCTGAGCATGCTATTTTTGATGATGTATTGAAACTGTACGATGATATGTCATCAGGTGGGCTGCAGATTCAGGTGAATCATATTTCTGAAATACATGGGGTGGATGTAAATCTTTATGATCCCAGCGGCAACCTGAAAATTTCTTCGCAACCCTATTATTATAACAAGGGATTGCTGAGCCGTAAAACAGATCCGCTTGCTTATTATAAATTAACAAGGGAATACCTCATACAAACAATTGAAGATGAAAAAGTAGGCACCCGTTCTTATATGAGTATTTATGTGCCTGTGCGTGATGAAGAAGGAAAAACATATGCTTACCTGAACATTCCTTACTTCACTTCGCAAAATGAATTAAAGCAGGAAATCTCCAACTTCCTTGTAACACTTATTAACCTTAACGCATTTATTTTCTTAATTGCAGGATTGATTGCCTTCTTTGTTACCAGCCGTATTACCAATTCATTTTCCATCATCAGTGATAAAATGAAAGAGATTAAACTGGGTAAAGAAAATGAAGCAATAGTCTGGCAGCGTAAAGATGAAATTGGTGAACTGGTGCAGGAATACAACCGCATGGTGGAGAAACTGGAAGCAAGTGCCAGCCTGCTGGCAAGAAGTGAAAGGGAAGGTGCGTGGCGTGAAATGGCAAGGCAGGTTGCACATGAAATTAAGAACCCGCTTACACCAATGAAGCTGAGTATTCAGTACCTGCAGAAAGCAGTTGATTCCAATTCACCCGATGCAAAAAATATTTCGCAGAGTGTTGCTAAAACACTGGTGGAACAGATTGATTATTTATCCAACATCGCCTCTGATTTTTCCAGTTTTGCCAATATCGGAAATCCACGCTTGGAAGAAGTTAGTCTTGCTGAATCAATTAAATCAGTTGTAGATCTTTTCAGTATGCAGGAAGAAGAAGGCCATGTAAGTTTTCAACGGAATAATGAAGCTGTTCTAGTGATGGCTGATAAAACACAACTCAACCGTTTATTCACCAACCTCATTCGTAATGGAATTGAAGCAGTAGACGCAGGTAAAGAACCGCAAATTAATATTGAATTCAGGAGAAATGAAAATTATGCAATCATCAGTGTACAGGATAATGGCAACGGAATTAAACCGGAGCTGCAGGAAAAGATTTTCTACCCCAACTTCACTACAAAAACATCGGGAACAGGTTTAGGCCTGGCCATGTGTAAAAGCATTGTGGAACAAATGAAAGGAAGAATCTGGTTCGAGACAGAGCACGAAAAAGGCAGCACATTTTTCGTGGAGCTGCCTGTAATCAACTGATCAGTAAACCAGAACTGATCATTATGCAATCACTTATTCGTCTTCTTTTACAGTTGTTTTCAGCAAATGTTCTTTAATGATTTCTTTAAACACTTTTTTAGGAAACGCACCGGGTTGCATCATCGGGGCTCCATCAACCGGAATGAATAAAAAAGTAGGGATGCTCTGAATACCAAATACTCCGGCCAGTTCCTGTTCCACTTCTGTATCTACTTTGTAGATCACAATTTTGCCTTCATACTCATTCGATAATTCTTCAAGCACAGGCGCTACCATTTTGCAGGGGCCGCACCAGTCGGCATAAAAATCAATGATGGCAGGTAATGCTCCTGCATGTTTCCAGTCTTTCTCTGTTTCGTAGTTGAACACCTTATCTTTAAAATCCTGTGTTGTGAGTTTGATTGTTGCCATGTTATTTCTTTACTGCAAAGTTAAAGAAGATGGGAAAAGGGTTAAGTGATTTTTGTTACACGGTAAACAGGTACGGGGCAGCCTGCCTTTGTAAAAATCAGGTTTGCAGATAAGAATTCAAACCGCCTTATTCTTACCATTAACCGCATGCTGTTTATGGATGTTTCATTGAACTGGATGAGGATGGTGAATTGAGGGGGTGGGAAAAATACATACAGAGCTTATTTGCAATCCTTCTTCAGTGGAAGAGTTTAGAAACAGCTTCTGAAGAATACTATTTTTTTCCCCCTTTATTCAGTTGCTTATTCTTCTTTGACTCCGGCAAATAATTTTCTGATGATACTACTTTCTTACCTGTCTTAACTTCAAGGTCACGTCTTGCTTTGCCGGCAACCGACCCGCCTTGTTTCGCAACTATTTTATTTTCAATAAAGCCTTTCGGATTTCTTGTTTTTACAATTGCAGTTGTCGAAGCTTCACCTAACATTGAAAAAATTAATTCAAGGTCGTTCATGTGGTCACGCAGGTTTTGACTTTTCAGCCCTTTTACTTTTTTGTATTCGGAAGGTGTTAAACCGAAAGCGGCTTTTGAAATTTCAGCAGTCAGTATAGCATATTCCTTCTGTTCTTTTACGCCTCTTGTTTTCCATTCATCGGTGAGTTCTTCCCGAATGGCAATGCTGCGCATTCTTTTTTCAATCCAATCGTCTGGATAACCTTTAAGTTTGTATAATTCTCTTGTTCGTTGCGTTGCCAATTCAGGATTTTCAATTTCATCTAACCTGTCAGAGCCTACTTGTGCTAACCACAATTTGAATGGTTCTGCTTTGGGAGAGGGGATGGACTGGATAATTCTTAAAAGCCCCTTTGTGTCTGCTGCTTGTATCTTGCGTCTTTTACCATCTGCTGCCGACATTTCAACCAGGGTACAGATTGTACCCCAGTTACCTTTAAGCTGTTCATCTCGGCTAAGCATCTTTTTTATATACTGCTTCACATCCGAACTGTCAGTCAATATTTCAACAACGTCCTGTACAGAGAAGTACCATTTCTGTTCCTTCTCATTCCATTCGGAACGAACCTGTTTACTCTCAAAAATTTTAATATTGCTCATGAATCAAAAATACGAAGTATTTCAAGCTGTTTGCTATGTTTAAAGGCCGGTAAAAATTGCGGGTCTTTACAATTATTACGTTCGCTGAATTTTGGCTCAACCATTTCCAAATCTTTTGTATGTGAAGGAGTGTTGTTTATGAAGTTGTAAAAATCAGGTTTGCAGATAAGAATTCAAACCGCCTTATTCTTACCATTAACCGCATGCTGTTTATGGATGTTTCACTGAACTGGATGAGGATGGTGAATTGAGGGAGCTTGTTGCAGGAATGCCTCTTCTCTGTGGAAAAATGAAACAGGGCAACATTTATTTTGTTGCCCTGTACTCGTTAAATATGCCAGCCAATTAATGTTGAATAATTATTTTATGAGATTTCCATTCTTTGCCGTCAAAGATACGGACTGTATAAATATCATTTTTTAATTCCCCCACTGGTATAGACATACCATTTTGTATTCCCTTTGCAAATGTTTTCCTGTATGCGACCAGACCCATTTTATCTACTATTTCTATCAA
>JBEBHT010000016.1:0-23939 GCA_040081135.1 Lacibacter sp.
CAAGCCATGACTGTGATAATGATCTGTACAGGTTTGCATTAATTCCATGCTTGGTGCAAACGGAACTGTTGGCATACCTGCTCTTTTTTCACCGATCATTTTTGCCATTAATCTTGCACGTTCTTTGGCAATATCAATTCTCAACTGCTTGTCTTTTTCCCTGTCGAAGTAAATGATCCCATCAACAATTGTTTTTTCAGCTTTGGCATAAATGCTTAATGGATGATCGCTCCACAGTACCACATCGGCATCTTTACCAATACGTATGCTTCCTACCTTATCATCCACATGTAACATTTTTGCAGGATTAAGGGTAACCATCTTTAATGCATCTTCTTCACTCATACCGCCGTACTTAATGCTCTTGGCTGCTTCAAAGTTTAAGTGACGTGCCATTTCAGCATCATCTGAATTGATAGCTACATTCAAACCAACCTTCTGCATAATGGAAGCATTGTAAGGAATAGCATCAAGCACTTCCATTTTGTAATTCCACCAGTCGCTGAAAGTTGAAGCATTTGCACCATGCTGTTTCATTTTATCAGCAACCTTGTAACCTTCCAGGATATGTGTGAACGTATTTAATGTAAATCCAAACCTGTCTGCTACACGAATCATATCTGTGATCTCACTCTGTACATAAGAGTGGCAGGTAATGAAACGTTTTTTATTCATGATCTCAACCAGTGCGTCCAGTTCAAGATCACGGCGTGGTGCAATTGCTTTTGGGTTTTTCTTTTTTTCTTCCTCATGTTTTTTAAACGAAGCTTCATATTCTTTTGCTCGGGTAAAGGCATCAATCAATACCTGGCTTACACCCATTCTTGAATCGGGAAAGCGGTTGTTTTGTGTTGCACTTGTACGCTTTACGTTTTCACCTAATGCAAATTTGATAAAGCCTGTCCATCCCTGGAACTTCAACTCTTCAGCATTTGCACCCCAGCGTAATTTGATGAGCTGCGTTTGTCCGCCAATAGTATTGGCAGAACCATGCAGAATATGCGAAGTAGTAACACCACCGCTTAACTGGCGGTAAATATTTATATCATCCGGGTTTAAATTATCTGCAATACGTACTTCAGATGTTACACTTTGTCCCCCTTCGTTAATGGAAGCTGCTGCAATATGTGAGTGCTCATCAATGATGCCGGCAGTTACATGTTTGCCTGTACCGTCAATTACTTTTGCAGTTGCATCACTTAAATTTTTTCCTATCGCTGCAATCTTCCCGTTCTTCAGCAATACATCTGTGTTTTGCAGTATGCCTTCTTTTTCATTGGTCCAAACAGTTGCATTTTTAATGAGGATTGTTTCCTGTTTTGGAGTTTCCTCAAATCCGTAGCTTCCAAACGGATACGAAAGCTTTCCTGTTTTTGGAGCCATCTTTGGTTTGGTACTGTCAGCTTTTGTTTCTGCTTCTTTGCTGAAAGTTGCGGTCCATGTAAAACGGTTACCGTTCACATCATCACCCACGCCACTCCATATTTTATCATTTGCAATACCGCTGAGGCGAATGTTGTTGCGGCTTCCTTTTGCTTCAGGAAAATTTAATTTCACCTGCTTGCCATCAAATGTAAAACGACCGGTAACAGTATCTTTTGCAATTACATTGGCAGCTGAACTGCTCTTTACATCTAATGTGTAATTTTTTGCTCCGCCGGGTGTGTTCACAATTAAATTGTAAACACCTTTTACTTCGTTCCACAAATCATCTTTTACTGCATACTTTTCTCCCTGCACCCAGTTTTGGTAGATGATTGTTTTCTCAGAGAAGATAGGGCCTGATGTAATTAAGAAGTTCGCTACTTTGCCCGTTTCCAAACTTCCAACCATATCATACACTCCTAAAACAGTTGCAGGATTTTTAGTTAAGGCTTCAAAAGCTTTTGCTTCGCTTAAGCCATATTCAATTGCTTTGCGGAGATTAGCCATGAATTGTTTTACATCACGCAGGTCAGAACTGGTTAAACAAAAATTGATACCTGCTTTTTCAAACATGCCTGCATTTGATGGAGCCATTTCCCAATGCTTCATATCTGCAAGGGAAACAAATCTTGCATCATGCGGGTCTTCAATATCCATTGCGGCCGGATAATTCAACGGCAGAATAAACCATGCTTTGGTTCCTGTCATTTCATTAATGCGCTGGTATTCATTACCACCAGCTTTAATGATATACTGAACGCCAAATTCATCACCTATTTTATCTGAGCGGAGTACATTCCATTTATCGTTGGCTTCAAAAATCTGGGGAAGATTTTGCTCTTCGTTCCAGAACTTCAGTGTAAGATTCACTCCTTCAGCCAATGGATTTGTTTTATACCACTGTGCATCTAAAAACGTTTGACGCAGCAGTGAAATAGTCCCCATTAAAGAAGCAGGATAAGACTGAGTGGAGGTCCCTTTGCTGAATGAATAATGTGCCGATGCTTTTTCTTTCAGCACCACTTTGTTTTCTTTTTCATTCGCCAGTGTTACAAACACACCTGTTCCTCTTGCAATACCATCACGCTGGTGAGTGAGTACTGATCCAAAACCACTTTCACGCAGAGCCTTGCCTTTTGCATCATCTGCAGCAAAAAGCTGTGCAGCATTTACATCAGTCCGGATAGCCTGGTTCCAGCCAAACGCTCCTTTTTGATTGGATGTAAGCTGGGCGGGTGTATTAAAGTTGAAACCACCCTGTGCACGCTGAATAACAGGCATGCCATAATCAGCATAAATGTCAATAAAAGATGGGTAGATGTATTTGCCTTTGCAATCTACCACCACCGCATCTGCAGGAACCGAAACGCCGGTGCCAACTGCTGTAATTTTCCCATCCTTAATTAAAAGTGTTGCATTGCTGATAGTAGTGGTACCATCTTTTACAATTGTTGCATTGGTAAATGCATATGTGCCGCTGCGATTATCGGCCACACCATTTACAGGAAAGGTTTCCTGTGCCCTGGTTAAAGCTGTACAAAGCAGTAACCAGGAGAATAAGACTAATCTTCTCATGTTGCGGTTGGTTTTTTTGAAAATAAGGGCTTAAGGTAAGTGAAAATCCAGAGCAGGAAAAGAAGATTGGATGAGCGGAGATGAGTAATTGTTACTGGCTTTGCAGATAAATCCAATTAACTGCTGAGACGGAGTTTCTTAACCGGGTTTCCGGCAAACTGATTTTTGCAAGGGTTTTTAGTGTTTAGAAGGAAAGGCATTAGAGAAAATAAGAGTAAATATGGGGTGTAAACTGTAGTTTATGCTACAAACAGCTTAGGGGCTTTGCTCTACATTTGTGTTGTCTGTTTTATTTATGATAAGTGTAACCCTGATACCTGAGCCCTTTATCCACACTGAAAGCCTGTACTTTGTATTGATTAATGCAGAAGGGTATTATTCAGTTGCCAACCCTTACTTTTTAAAAAAGTTTGGCCTGCTGGAAGATACTGTTACATCTGTTCATTCCTTTGAAACAATTTTCCCCGAAGACCGTCCAGCCTGTTCAAAAGCAGTTGAATTCTGCATCAGTCATCCGGGAAGTTCAATCAAAGTTGATTTAAAGAAACCTGATGTGAATGGAGGAGTTGTATTTACCCGTTGGGAATTTACCTGTCTTCAAAACAACAAGAGCGATTATATACAGTGTATTGGGTTTGATATTTCACAGGAAACTATTGAAGCAGTAAGAAAAGAAATTACAGCCCGGGATGAAATGCATGAAGAGCTCTTGTCAAACAGCATTGATGTTTTTTTGCTCACAAATGAAAACAGGCAGATCACCTATTGCTCTCCCAATGTTACAAGAATGTTTGGGTATGAGGTTTCTGAATTGATAGGTAAGAACGGATTTTCTTTTGTTCATCCTGATGACCTTCCCATTGCTCTAAAAGCATTTGAAGAAGAAATCATCAATCCGGGGGTTCATCATTCAGAAGATATCCGTTTCAGGCATAAAGATGGCAGTTGGAAATGGGCAGAAGCAAAAGGCAGAAACCTGTTTAATAATCCCCGGGTTCAATCAATGATGCTCAGTTTGAATGATGTTTCAATGCGAAAGAAATCAGAAGAGGCATTGGCAGAAAGCGAACTCCGGTACAAGTCTTTTTTTAATCAGCTTCCAATTCCACTTTTTATTGTAAGCGAAGATCATCAATATATTCTGGATGTAAATGACAGTACGGTAGAGAAATACGGATATTCAAAAAAAGAGTTTTCAACATTTTCGTTTTCCCGTTTGTTTAAAGATGAATTAACTGATGCAGAAATAAATGAAGTATATACAAAAGGAAAAGTTGTCGCTCATACAACAAAAGCCGGTAAAAATATCCTGGTAACAATTGAAAAAAGAAAAGTAGAATTTTCTGAAACCAATGGTAATGTTCTGTTGGTGAATGATGTTACTGAATCCAATAACATTCAGCAGGAAAATGAATTGAGTTATGAAGTTTCTGAAATACTTATTCAGCCAAGGTCGTTGAAAGAAAATGTTGAAACCGCATTAAAAAGTATCCGTTTATTTACCGGCTGGGATCTGGCAGAATTATGGGTTCCGAATCAGGAGGGGTTATCCATTAAAAAAATTGCGTTCAATGCAGACGCAGGGATCTATCATGAACAAATCCGTCATTTTTTGCAGTTAACATCTTCCTTTGAATATCCCATCAAAGATTATGATCCTGCTGTTGCCGCTTCCTACAAGCCTTACTGGATTGAAAAACTATCTGAAAATAAATTTGAATTTAAGCGGAAGAAAATTGCTGAAAGTTGCGGATTTCAATCCTGTCTTATTGTTCCTGTATTCAACGATAGGCAGGTGATTTGTGTTTTTTCTTTTTTCAGTTTTGCGCATAAGCATTACAGTAAAAGCGAAACTAACCTTCTCGGAATACTTGGAAAACTGTTTGGTGCAGAAATTGAAAAGCGCAAGAACAGCCTGATGCTTGATACGTTTTTCCAGATAAGCAATGATATACTCACCATTGCCGGGCTCGACGGAAGATACAAGAGAGTGAACCCAGCCTTTGAAGAATTTATCGGGTACACAAACGAGGAGGCTCAAACAATTCATCCGCTCAGCTATGTGCATGATTTTGACAAGGAAGCTGTACTGGAAAAATTAAAAGAACTGAGTAATGGAACCCCGGTTCCTTATTTTGAAAACAGAGTTATTACAAAAAACCGTGCAACTAAATGGATTGCCTGGACGGCAACACCAATCATCAGCGAAGGAATTGTCATTGCATCGCACAGAGATATTACAGCTCAAAAAGAAGCTGCAGAAGAATTAAGAATCTTTAATGAACGCTATGAACTGGTAACCAAAGCGACGAATGAAGCAATCTGGGATCTTGACCTGGTTACGAACCGGATGGCATGGAGTGAGGGCTATAAAATTCTTTTTGGGCATGGTTTTGACGACAATGATAATGATCTTGATTTCTGGGAAGCAAATATTCATCCTGATGAACAGGAAGCCGTTATCCAGGGTTTTGACCAGTTTTTAAAGCAGCACAACACGCCTTATTGGGAATGTGAATACCGTTTCAGAAAAAGCGATGGAACCTATGCCCATGTACTCGATAAAGGGTATTTGATTTTCAATAAAGAAAACACACCTTTAAGAATGGTTGGTGCAATGCAGGATATCACCGAAAGAAAGAAGCTGGAACAGGAGCTGCTGGTAAGAGAACGTAATAAACAAAACCAGATAGCACAGGCGGTCGTATTTGCGCAGGAAACAGAAAGGGCTGAAATAGGAAAAGAACTGCATGATAATGTGGGGCAGCTTTTAACTACCACCAAACTTTACCTGGAAATGCTCAAGCATAAACTGGATGATCCGCTGGAACTGATTGAACGTGGTACCAGGCATATCAATATGGTTATTCATACCATCAGAAATCTTTCACACTCACTGGTGCCGGCCAGCATTAACGATCTTGGTTTGATTGCATCTGTTAATGATCTCATTGAAAATGTTCAGGCACTGGAAAAGATTGATATTAACTATGTTTCTCCGCCCGACCTGGAAGCTAAAATCGGAAAAAGTTTAAAGCTCACACTTTACAGAATTATACAGGAGCAGCTGAATAACATCATAAAGCATGCATATGCTACCAGGGTAACCATTGAACTTTTTGAAGAAGATGGTTTTATTAAACTCATTATTACAGACGATGGTAAAGGGTTTGAAATTGAAACGGTGAAAATGGGACTGGGTTTAAAAAACATTACAAGCAGGGCTGAACTGCAGAATGGTACAGTAAATATTGTAAGTAATCCCGATGAGGGATGTAAAATTATAATACAAATTCCTATTAATTATTAAAACTTCAATTATGGAAAAGATTACAGTGTTAATTGCCGATGATCACAAACTGATTCGTGAAACATGGAGCTTTATTCTGAACAGTGATCCCCGCTTTACAGTTGTAGCAGAATGCAGTAATGGAGAGGAAGCCGTTGACAAAGCTCAGAAAATGAGACCAAAAATTGCATTGCTCGACATCAACATGGAGCCTATGAATGGCATTGAAGCAACAGAGCAAATCCGTAAGTTTTCACCTGCAACAAAGATCATTGCAGTATCTATGCATTCACAACCCGCTTATGTAAAAAAATTACTGAAGCTTGGAGCGATGGGTTATGTAACCAAGAATTCACCACAGCATGAAATGTTTGAAGCGATTGTTGCTGTGAATGAAGGAAAGCGGTTTATTTGCAGCGAAGTGAAAACAATTCTGTCAGAACAAATGTTTGATGAAGAAAATGCAACTGGTGCCAATACTCTGTCGAACCGTGAACTTGATGTAATTAAACATATCAAGCAGGGGCTTTCTTCAAAAGAAATATCCACTGCGTTAAATATTTCATTGAAAACGGTGGAAGTACACAGGCACAATATTTTGAAGAAGCTGAACCTGAAAAACAGCGCCTCTTTAGTGAACTATATTAATGAAGCAGGACTGGCTATCTGATGATGGTTAAAAACAATGTTTTGTATTGAATGCTTTTACTAATTTCACCGGTATAAAATTTTACCGATGGCAGTTCGTGTATTTATTACCGGCGGAACCTTTGACAAAGAGTATAATGAAATTACAGGACAACTGTATTTTAATGATACGCACATGCACGACCTGCTTGAGATGGGTCGTTGCCGTGTGCCGGTTGAAATACGCACACTGATGATGGTTGACAGCCTGGAAATGACGGCTGAAGACCGGGAGCTCATTGTTCATCAATGCATACAGTGTGATGAAGACAGGATCGTCATCACACACGGAACCGATACAATGTCTGAAACAGCAAAAGTGCTGGCACAGAAAATCAATGATAAAACCGTGGTGCTTACCGGCGCCATGATCCCCATTAAATTCGGCAGCAGCGATGGTTTATTTAACCTTGGCAGCGCATTGGCATTTGCACAATCTTTGCCTGCCGGTGTTTATGTAGCCATGAACGGCAGATACTTTACATGGGATAATGTACGTAAGAACAAACAAACAGGAATGTTTGAAGAAGTGAGATAAATTTCCATCTCTGATTGAACCCTTTTTTACTTTAAACAGCCTGTATATTCATGAACCGCATCGACCGCCTGCTTGGTATCATTACCACACTGCAATCAAAAAAATACATCACGGCAGAAAAAATTGCTGATAAATTCCAGATCAGTGTACGCACTGTGTACAGGGATATTAAGGCGATTGCTGAACAGGGAATACCTGTGAGCTTTGAACAGAACAAAGGATATTTTTTAGTGCAGGGATATTTTCTGCCTCCTGTATCTTTTTCGCCGGAAGAAGCCAATGCAATGCTGCTGATGCAATCAGTGGTGATGCGCTTTGCTGATAAATCAACCCTGAAATATTATTCTGCTGCATTGGATAAAGTAAAGTCAGTAATGCGTTATTCCGAAAAAGAAAAAATAGATTTTCTTCAGCAACAGATAAAATTTCAATCCTGTTATCCTGTACTGCAGGGTGCTGATTATCTTTCTTCCCTGCAAACAGCCATCTCTTCACAAACTGTAATTGAGTTTACCTATAAAAACAAAGCAGCAATTACAAACAAACGAAAAGCAGAGCCGCTTGGATTAATTTTTTATGCATACAACTGGCACCTGATTGCATGGTGTTATACAAGAAAGGAATACAGGGATTTCAGAGTGTCATCGATCCTTGATCTGAAAAATACTGCTGAGCCTTTTAAAATAAAGGATCATATCGCACTAAACGACTACATGAAGAAACTTCCCGTGAATTATTAAAAGTATTTTTAGCACGCTGCCATAGGGTTGTCAGTGGTTGGTTTTTTATTTGCATTACAATAAAAAATAATCAATCATGACAATCATTGAAACGCTCTTAAAAGAAATGGAAAGGGAAGCTGTTACAACCCGTAAAATGTTATCTATTGTACCGGACGATAAGTACAACTGGAAGCCGCATGATAAAAGCATGACCATTCAGCGACTTGCCACACATGTTGCCGAACTTCCAACTTGGGTAACAATGACCCTTACAACAAGCGAACTGGATTTTGCAAACAACCCGTATAAGCCAGAGGTAATTACGAATACAAATGATCTGCTGCAGTATTTTGAAAAAAGCCTGGCTGATGGTAAAGCAAGTTTGCAAAAAGCAAAAGATGAAGATTTACTGCCAATGTGGACATTAAGAAATGGAGAAACAATTTATAATGTTGAACCAAAAGCTGATGTAATAAGAATGGCTTATTGCCAAATTGTACATCACCGTGCACAACTTGGTGTTTTTCTGCGTTTACTGAATGTTCCTATTCCCGGCAGTTATGGTCCAAGTGCTGATGATATGAATTTTTAATTGTAACTTAAAAAACTAAGTAACTATTATGAAACAGGAATTAATAATAACCAATCAGATTCTTATCAATGCTCACGCCCTTAAAGTATGGGATGCATTAATCAATCCCGAAAAGACAAAGCAATATATGTTTGGCTGCGAAACAGTTTCTGACTGGAAGATTGGCAGTGAACTTTTGTGGAGGGGTGAATATGAAGGGGAAAAAATGGACTTCGTAAAAGGGCATATCGTAAAAATGGAACCGGGAAAGTTTTTAGCATACACGGTTATTGATCCTAACAACCCATCTATTCCCGATGTGCCTGAAAATTATCTTACCGTAACGTATACATTAAAAGAAGAGAATGGAACAACGCATTTCACTGTAACCCAAGGCGACTATTCAACAGTTGCAGAAGGCGAAAAGAGATACCAGGATTCCTATAACAATGGTGAAGGCTGGAATCCTATACTTGTTGAAATTAAGAAGCTAGTGGAAGAAAGCAATTAAGCTAAATGCTGTACACCCAACTCAGGAATTTTTCCTTCAACTCCGGCGAAAAAAGAAATGATCTTTTTGAAATCTTCTGCTTCATCAGCAGGATAAATTAAATCACCAAGGATCACTTCTTTTTTTCCGAAGTCAAAACCAACTAAAAGTATGGGGACATTTGCCAGCCTGGCAATATGATAAAAACCGGTTTTAAGTTTGTCAACTTTTTTTCTTGTGCCTTCGGGGCTCATGCCCAAACGGAATATATCATGCTGAGCAAATTTATCAGCAACCTGTGCAACCATTCCCTGTGATGAAGATCGGTCAACCGGGGTACCTCCCATTGATTTAAAGAACCATCCAAAAGTTCCATCAAATAATTCTTTCTTTCCTAAAAAATATGCATGGTCAATAGGAATTAATTTGCGTGCACCAAATCCTATTACAACATCCCAGGCACTTGTATGCGGGCCAACAGCTAAAACCATTTTTGGAATGTGGTTCGGGAATATTCCTTTTACTTTCCAGCCATTCAATTTCATCCAGTTGCTCAAGAGAAACCCTATCATGCGTTAGTATTAGACGAAAAGATAAGTTGATTTTTTTTGCGCACCAATAATTTCTGTAATGCAGTACCAGTGGGGGTTTTAAAGAAACGCTACTTGTAATTAGTCCGAAAACTGATATTGCTCATTTCTCAATTTTCTTATATGCAGTAATCTTGCAATATTAACTTGTATAACAATTATTAGCGCCTTATGTTTGAGGCATAAACTAACATTTATTTATATGATAGCAACAATTAAAACAGATTTGAAGGAATGGGTGGAAAAAATGGAGAAACATTTTCAACCCGATAATGTACACTGGTGCGATGGGTCACAGGAAGAGTATGATACACTTTGCCAGCAGTTAGTAAGTAAGGGAACCTTTATAAAATTAAATGAAGAAAAGCGCCCGGGCAGTTTTGCATGTTTCAGCGATCCAAGTGATGTTGCCCGTGTAGAAGACCGTACATATATATGCAGTGCCCGTAAGCAGGATGCAGGTCCAACCAATAACTGGATGGAACCATCAAAAATGAAAGATGTACTGGATGATTTAACCAAAGGAAGTATGAAAGGAAGAACAATGTATGTGATTCCTTTTTGTATGGGTCCTGTGGGTTCAAAACTTTCACGTTATGGCGTACAGTTAACCGATAGTGAATATGTAGTGGTGAACATGCGTATCATGACACGTATGGGCGAACAGGTAATGGATCACCTTAATGGTGATTGGGTTAAATGTATTCATACACTTGGTGCTCCTTTAGAAAAAGGGCAACAGGATGTAAAATGGCCTTGCAACCCAACTGTAAAATATATCTCTCATTTTCCTGAAGAACGTCTGGTGATTTCTTACGGCAGTGGATATGGTGGTAATGCATTACTCGGTAAAAAATGTTTTGCTTTACGTATTGCATCTGTAATGGGCCGTGATGAAGGATGGCTGGCAGAACATATGTTATTGCTGGGTGTTGAAAATCCTGAAAAAGAAAAAACATATGTGGCAGCTGCATTCCCAAGTGCATGTGGTAAAACAAACTTTGCCATGATGATTCCTCCGGATGAAATGGAAGGATGGAAAATTACAACAGTAGGTGATGATATTGCGTGGATTCATAAAGGAGAAGATGGAAGTTTATATGCCATCAATCCTGAAGCAGGATACTTTGGTGTTGCACCAGGTACAAATGCAAAAACAAATCCGAATGCAATTGAATCAATTAAATCAAATACCATTTTCACCAATGTGGCTGTTACAAAAGATGGCGATGTATGGTGGGAAGGATTAACCAAAGAAGTACCCGATGGAATGATTGACTGGCATGGCGAACCATATGACAAAGCAAGCGGAAAACCTGCAGCACATGCAAACTCCCGCTTTACTGCACCAGCTTTCCAAAATCCTGCTATTGATGCAGAATGGGATAATCCCGAAGGTGTTAAAATCACAGCCTTTATTTTTGGTGGAAGAAGAGGAAGTGCTGTTCCGTTAGTGTATCAGTCATTTAACTGGAACTTTGGTGTATACCTCGCAGCAACGATGGGCAGTGAAATGACTGCTGCTGCATTTGGTGAATTAGGAAAAGTAAGAAGAGATCCATTTGCTATGCTTCCGTTCATGGGTTATCATATGGCTGATTATTTCAACCATTGGTTACAGTTTGGCCGTGATCTTCCAAATGCTCCCCGCATATTTGGTGTAAACTGGTTCCGTAAAAATGCAAAAGGCGAATTCATGTGGCCTGGCTTTGGTGAAAATGTGCGTGTGCTGAAATGGATTGTTGAGCGCTGCAAAGGAAATGCAAGTTCTGTTGAGTGTCCTATTGGATGGAGACCACGTTACAGTGATATGGACTGGAAAGGTCTGGGAACTGATAAGTTTACAAAAGAGCAATTCAATGAACTGATGATTGTTGATAAGGAATTGTGGAAGCAGGAATTGTTAGGTCATGAAGAATTATTCGAAAAATTATATGATCGTATTCCAAAAGAGTTTTTATACATGCGTGAACTGTTGCTGAGTGCATTATGGCGCTCACCTGAAATTCATCAGCTGGCATCAGAATCGTAAGTGAACATTGCTTTCTCATGTTGATTGATAGTTAAATAAAAGGCCGCTGATTTTTATCAGCGGCCTTGCTTTTTTAGCAGGGTGATGACACCTTTTTTTTATGCTTGTACCAACAGGGTATTCATATTCAACAGTACGTTAATTCAGTTGAACTCATACAGTTTTCCCGGCGGGAATTAATTTGTTGTCCGGTTTAAAGAAAAGCAGATCATAGATAGTTTTAAACCAGATCAGGATGCAGGGCACTGCCTTCAACACGTAGGGAATAACGAAACTTTCACGGATGCTTCTTGGAAATAAATCTGTTGGCGACAGAATGGTGAAAATGAATGCTGCTATAAACAGAATCGTATTCAGCAGGGTTCTTTTTTGTGAAAAAAACCAGATGGCAATTCCGGTTACTGCAATAATAAACGTAGCAGATTCTGCTTTATGATTAAAGATCACAATCCACAGTAGAATTGATGAAAGAAAAAATAATTTAAACTGCACATCACTATAATATTTCCATTTCAGAAATGGTAAGCAAAATACAAGAGCACCAATAAGAACAGTTGCATTTTTTGCATCAATATGAAACCAGGTGAAAAGCCATCCTGCAACAGAAAATCCGATGGATGCACTGTGATCGTTTTGAAGTAAATGCAGCCAGCTTTGATACAGAAAAATTAATTGCGATACTGAAACAACCAATAAAGGCAAAGCTGCGAGTAATACTGTC
The DNA here is from genome assembly GCA_040081135.1 of Lacibacter sp. Classification (GTDB taxonomy): domain Bacteria; phylum Bacteroidota; class Bacteroidia; order Chitinophagales; family Chitinophagaceae; genus Lacibacter. The sequence goes on from JBEBHT010000016.1 coordinate 12,641, forward strand.
CACCCAATTGTATAAACAGCGGCTCTTAGTTTGTTTGGGTAAAACATAAAAAGAGCAAATGCCACAAGCCCAAAAATTTTAATAAATACAGTTAATACAATAAACAGTGAGGCCAGTGCAATTTGTTTCCTTTCAAGAGAAGTAAAAGCGAAGACGATCAATCCTGCAATTAAGGCATTGCTTTGTGAATTTTGGGTAGAAGTCAGCAGTTCAAGAAAAACAAACCCAAGCATTAGTAAATGGGTTTTGTTTGATGACAGCGGCAATCGCCGCAAAGCAAAATAGAGTACAAGAACGTTTAGCAGGTTCCATAAGAAAAGTCCAATTCCATTAGGCAAAACCGCTAAGGGGGCCATGAACAATGAAAAAGTCGGACTGTATTTGTAATAATCAAAATGTTCAGCCGGATATAGCTCATACAGATCTTTGTTTTCAATTAAATGAAAAAAAGACTGCTTAAAAATTACGTAGTTGTTGAAGTGAGTGTAAGCTGGTTCGCCCGGAATGAATGTTTTTGTTTTCAGCAGAAAACTCTGTGCTGAAATAATTACAACAATAAGGGTCAGTATTGCCGGAACAAAGAACCTGTTTTCAGTCAGTTTAATTTTTTCCATTAAGCTAAAATATCTCTTCAGTTTTGATTTGTGAAATATTCCGCCGCAGTTAAATTTTCACTGCAGTACCTGTTGCAATTACCATGAGCATACTGCCGCCGCTGCCTACTGTTTCAAAATCAAGATCAACGCCAACAACTGCATTGGTACCCATCTGTTGTGCTTTTTGTTCCAGCTCTTTTAAGGCACTGCTTCTGGCTTCTTCAATTACACGTTCATAGGTGCCGCTGCGTCCGCCCACAATATCACGAATGCCTGCAAAAATGTCTTTAAAAATATTAGCGCCAATAATTGTTTCAGCTGTTACAATACCAACGTACTGCTGAATGGGTTTGCCTTCGATGGTGGGAGTTGTTGTGAGCAGCATATATTTTTTATAAAGTTAAGCTGTTAAATGAGTTTTAAAAAATACTTATAGCAGCAAATCCTCTGCAATTGAGCAGAGGATTTTCCTTTTGAATGTGTAAGACACTCTTCGAGGCCTCAGACACGGTTATTTTATTTCCTTCAGCAATTCCTTTACAGCAATTTCTAATTGCTGATCAATACCCACACTTACTTTTTCATTTTCATTCTTCATTTTCACATCGGGCTCTGTTGGTGAGTTTTCTAAATATTTTCCATTGACATCTTTACAGCCAACTGTTGGTGCACCCCATCGGATACCTGTATCCATCAATGATTCCCAGGCAGCAAAACTGCAGGTGCCGGGCACTGGCATACCAACCAGTTTGCCAATGCCAACCTGTTTCACCATATAAGCATAACAATGTCCATCACTGTAGTTTGCTTCATTGGCCATGGAAATACTTGGCTTGGTCCAGCGGAAGTTAGGTTCAAACCCATTGCTTCTTGTGTCATTGGCATAATCCATAAATTTCTTACCGCTTAAGAACATAGCAAGATCTGCAACCAGGTCGCCACCACCATTATTTCTTGTATCAACAACAATTGCTTTCTTCAAAAAATGCTTACCCATTATTTCTTCATAGGTTGTTCTGTAGGCACCATCATTCATCCCGGGAATATGCACATAGCCCAGCTGACCATTACTCATCTTATCCACTTCTTCTGCATTGCGGTTTACCCAACGTTTATACAGCAAACCGTTTTCTTCACCAATGGTAATTGGTTTAACTATAACTTCTTTTCTAATTAGTCCATCAAGCACAACTAATAATGTGTTTTTCCCGGCTTTGCGATTTAGGTATTGAGGGAGATCTTTATCATCAGTAATAAGTTCTCCATCAATTGAAGAAATGATCATTCCTGCTTTGATGTTCATGCCTGCTTTTGCCAGTGGACCATCTTTAATTACTTCAGTAATTTTTACGCCATTGCCTTTGTAAGTGTAGTCATAAAAAATCCCCAATGCAGCTGTAACATCACCATTCGGATTAAAAGCTGAATAACTGCTGCTGCTGTGGCTCACATTCAATTCACCAAGCAATTCACTTAACAGCTCGCTCATTTCATAGTTGTTGCCGATATGAGGTAAATATTTTTCATAATCGGGTTTGTAACTGTCCCAGTCAATGCCATGAAAAGAGGTTGTGTAAAATGTGTTTTTTGTACGGCGCCATACATGCTCAAACATAAACTGGCGTTCTTTCAATCCATCAACAATCATTTCACCATTGATGCTGATGCGATCCTGTTTACCACTTGCCGGATCAATCTTCATCATGCCTGCATCACTGTTGAGGAAAATACTTTTCAGTTCTTTATCCCAAACCATGCTGGCAAAACCTGCATTAAGTGGCACCAGCATTTTTGTTTCCCTGGTGCGGAGATTGGTGGTCCATAAATTCATTCCTCTTTCAAATCTTGCGAGATAGTATAATGTTTCACCATCCTTACTTACCAGCGCATCGCCCAGCGACGACGAATGAATGGTGAGTTTTGTTTTACGTTGTGTTAAACCATCCCAGTCAATAACAACTGAATCTTTAACAGGAGTTTTCTTTTTCGTTGTATCTGCTTTTGTTTTATTCTCTTCAATTTCTTTTACTAGCGCTGCATCTTCCTTACTCAGTTTAAATTTATCAAAAGCATCCTGTGTAAAGAACATGGCGTATACGTCGGCCTGTGCACCACCACTCATGGCTGCACCACGTAAACCATCACGGTTGCTGAACCAGAGCATGGCTTTACCACCCATGATCCATTTGGCATTGTAATCATTAAAACCGCTTTCAGTTAGGTTGATGATTTTTTTACCATCAGCACTAACTAAACCAGTTTCGCCAACTGAACTGCCTGTAATAGCATAATCAAACAACAGCCATTTACTGTCGGGGCTCCATTGATAATACTGATCGTTTTCAACAAATGCAAACAATTGATCGCCGGTTAAAATAGTGCGGCTTTGTTTTGTTGCCAGGTTATAAATACGTAATTGATTCCTGTTTTCAATAAACGCAATTTCTTTTCCATCGGGTGAATACAGGGGTTGTGTATTGGTGTTCTTATTCTCAATAACATCCGTTTCTTTTAACAGGGTGGAAGCATAGAAATAAGGTTCTTCTTTACGTTCCATCTTTGTTTCGTAAATGCTCCACTTGCCATTGCGTTCGCTACAATACAAAATACTTTTTCCATCAGGTGCAAAGTTCACACTTGTTTCTGCTTCGGGTGTGTTGGTAATACGTTTGGTTACACCACCTTCAACGCTGGTTACAAAAACTTCACCTCGGTAAACAAATGCAATTTCTTTTCCGTTTGATGCAACGCTCATTCCGCTGCCGGTAGATACACGGTACACTTGTTCCCTGTTGTTTCTTGCATCAGCCATGATACTGATATTAACTTTCTGTGCAGCCGACCCGCCACGCATGGTATATAGTTCGCCATCATAACTGAAGCAGAGTACACCATCATTACTGCCGCTGAGAAAACGGACAGGATGTTTTTTGAAGGAAGTGAGTTTTTCTGATTTGCCACCGCTTACATTCATCTTATGTACATTGAAAGATCCGCTTTCTTCACTCAAGTAGAAAAAAGCAGATTCATCTGTATTGAAAACCGGGCTGCGGTCTTCACCATTAAATGTTGTGATTTGTTTATGTGAGTTGGTTTTAAAATCATACACATAAATATCTCTTGTTACAGAAGAGGTATGATGCTTGCGCCATTGATTCTCCTGCCCTTTTTTATCATGATAAATAATCTTGCTTCCGTCTTTACTGAACTTGATATCTTCTGCAGGAGTGGTGAATACCTGTATTACTCTTCCGCCATTGACTGAAACGCTATAGAGTTCACTCATATATGCAGCAGGGTACTGGCGGTTGGCTGGCAGATCCATTCTTGCTGAACCAAAGATTACATTCTTATTATCGTTGGTAAAGCTGTACGGATATTCAGCAGTTGAATGAAAGGTGAGACGTTTGGCTTCGCCACCTTCAGCCGGAATCACAAACACATCAAAATTCCCATAGCGGTCACTTGCAAAAGCAATGCTCTTTCCATCCTTGCTCCACACCGGCATAAAGTCGTGTGCTTCGTGTATGGTTAATGGAATTGCTGTTCCACCAGCAGCGGCAACTTTATACAAATCACCTTTGTAGGTAAACACAATTGTTTTTCCATCGGGCGAAATAGAAGGATAACGAAGCCAGGAAGGAGTTTGTGCGAAAGAAGTAAAACTGAATGCTAAAAGCAAACAGCAGCAGGTTAATGAACGTCTCATGTTTAATTTGGTTAAGGAGCTTAAAGATAAATGGAAAACGAAATGAGTGAGAAGAATTTGATGGGTGGCAGTTTTTTGAGGAAATGTTAAAACGAAGCTTCTACCCAAATGCGGGTATTATCTCAGTACTGTTGAAGATATAGTTTTGATGAAAAGAAATTTATGAAACAGTTCCTGTTGGTTTTCATTTTGATTAGTTCTGTACTTGCTGCAAAAGCTCAACAAAAAACAAAAGTGGATGTTACGTATTGGGGCGGAAGAGCTTTGATGATTGTTAAGGATTACTGGGAACCTGTGAAGGATCAATTAAAGGGTCAGTTGAGTGATTCACTGTTTCAGGATATCAAGCTGCATTGCCAGGAAAGAGGCTGGCCTGCTTTTTTTGGTTATGAAGGAGATGAAGAAAAAAGCAAACAGCAGGAGTTGGTATTTAATAAACTGATCAAGTATAAAATTGCCAGCTTCGATAATATCCGGAACGGCCAGAACTTTGGAAGGGATGCAGTCATCTGTATTCCATGGAAAGAAAACAGCAGCATCATTGATATTGATGCATGGAACTATGATATCTATTTTATTATACCCGATAAAGACGTAGTTGAACTGAAATAAAAAAGGCGGCAACGTTTTGTTGCCGCCTTTCAGAAAAAAAATAATTTGTATTATTCTCCACCTTTCTTTTCATTGAATTTCTTTTCTGTTTCTTTTGCTTTTTCAAAATCAAGAATTACTCCGTTGATGCAGTAACGTAAACCTGTTGGAGGCGGTCCATCATCAAACACATGACCCAAATGTGCTTTACATCTTCCGCATTGCACTTCTGTTCTTGACATGCCCAAAGTATTGTCGGGTGTGTAGATGATGGAACTTTTGCTGATGGGATCGTAAAAGCTGGGCCATCCGCAACCACTTTCAAATTTGGTATCGCTTCTAAATAGTGCATTACCGCAGGCGGCGCAATAGTAAGTTCCCACTTCATCAAACTTTTCAAACTTACTGGTCCATGGACGTTCTGTTCCTTTTTGACGGGCAATATAATACACATCGGAGGGCAGCACTTTTTTCCATTCTTCATCTGTCATGGTTACTTTCGAAGAATCGGTTTTAGAGTAAACCGGGCCTTTCTTTGCTTCACTCATAGTATTCTTTTTTTCTTTTGATTGGGTTGTTTGTGCTCCGCAGCTAACAAGCGTAAGCTGGGCAATTGCAATGATCATCACTACTTTCTTCATAATCTGATTTGTTTCCTAAAGTTACGACAGAAGCTATGCTGACAGATGTCCGTAGCACGACAAAGCTTCCATCTTAACAAATTCTTCTTTAAGTAAACAAGTTTCAATCAAATTCGGTTCAGTTTGCAAAATATTAAACGATGCTGTCTTATATTTACAGTGAATCAAGGTAAGTAACCGCATATGTTTAATCTGATCTTATTTGGCCCTCCCGGTAGTGGAAAAGGTACCCAAAGCGAACGACTCATTGCAAGGTATGGCCTCAAGCACCTGAGTACAGGTGATCTTCTCAGAAGTGAAATAGCAGCAAAAACTCCGCTGGGCATGGAAGCCAAAAAAATCATGGATAAGGGACAGCTGGTTCCTGATGAGGTGGTGATTGGCATGATCAGCTCTGCGCTGGAAACTAATCCACTGGCAAAAGGGTTTTTGTTTGATGGTTTTCCACGCACTGTTGCCCAGGCCGAAGCACTGGATAAATTATTAAAGCTGAAAGGAACGCAGATCAACGCCATGATTTCTTTACTGGTTTCAGAAGAAGAACTGGTGAAGCGTTTGCTCAACCGTGGATTAACCAGTGGCCGCAGCGATGATACCAATGAAGAAGTGATCCGTGCAAGAATTACAGAGTACCGTAATAAAACTTCTGTTGTGGCAGATTACTACCAGCAATTTGATAAGCTGGCAGAGATAAAAGGAGAAGGAAGCATTGATGATATTTTCAATGAACTGAGTACACAGATTGAAACGCATCTTGAAGCCTGATCACTATCTGACAGTTGAAACTGAATATATTTTTAAAGCCCATCAAAACTGATGGGCTTTTATCTTCAAACCAAATAACATGAAACAGACCTGCCTGCTGGTTGCATTTGTACTTTCTCTCCCGCTTGCCATTTTAGCACAAAAGACGAAGGAAGAATCGGCCACAGAAAAATATGTGCTTCGTCTCCATGAAAATAAATTCCGCTGGATGGTGAATAAGAAACTTGATTCATTGAATGCAATTTTAGACGAACGGGTTGTGTATGTTCATTCAAATGGATGGACAGAAAATAAAAAGGAGATCATTGAAGATCTGCGGTCGGGTAAACTTGTGATGAATAATGTTACTGTTACTGAAGCATCAGCAAGGGTATACAAAGGAGCTGTGATTGTGAATGGTAAAGGAACATTCAGTGTAGTTGTTAATGGCAATGCCGTTGATCTGCAGTTATTATACACAGAAGTATATGTAAAACGGGAGAAGGGCTGGTTGCTGGTAAGCCGTCATGCAAATAGGTTACCTTAATATGGTCGGGACGCTATGAGCGGCCTGAACAATAAATTTGTTTTATGAATCTTGAATTAAAGGATCAGCTTTTTTTAATTGGTGGTGCTACCAGTGGTTTTGGAAAAGCAGTTGCGGAAGCGTTGATCAGAGAATCTGCAAAAGTTATTGTTGTAGCAAGAGGAAAAGAGAAGCTGCAGGAACAATATGCAAATAAGCCATTGGCAGAAATTGTTGAAGGCGATATAACACAGCATGCAACTATTGAACAGTTGAAGAAAGTTGTTGGTGATCGCCAGTTGCATGGTATTCTTGTTAATGCAGGAGGTCCTCCTGCTAAAACAGTTCTGGAAACAACACTGGAAGATTGGGATGATGCCTATCAGAAAATCCTGCGCTGGAAAGTGGAACTTACACAGGCATTTGTTCCTGCAATGATGAAAGCCGGTTATGGACGATTGGTATATGTGGAGAGTTCAAGTGTAAAGCAACCAATTGAAAATTTAGTATTAAGCACATCGTTGCGATTAGCAGTTGTTGGAATGGTAAAAACATTGAGCCAGGAAATTGCAAAGAGTGGCGTTACATTAAATATACTTGGACCGGGAAGTCATAATACACCGGCTATTGACAGATTGTATGTGAAGAAGAGTGAACAGACAGGTTTGCCTTTTGATGATGTAAAGAAAAATGCCATACAGCAAATTCCTGTTGGAGCATTGGGCCAGGCTGATGATTTTGCATCACTGGCTGTTTGGCTATTAAGTAAGAGCAGCCGTTATATTACCGGTCAAACAATTTTGGTTGACGGGGGAATGGTGAAGGGAACACTTTGAGTTTTTAACACAGAGGAGTGGAGAGACAGAGGAACACAGGGAAGAAATTGAAAAGGAGAGCAACGCTCTCCTTTTGTTTTAGCAGCAACCCATGTCGGTGATGTTGCCGCAACAATCGCTTCCGGATGCACAGCAACCGGGATCATTTTGATTTGTGTTCATGATGCTAAGGTTTGCCTTCATTCTGTGAATGAAGAGGTGAATAAAAATGTTTATGATTAACAACAGCCGCTTCCAGGTTCGCAGCAGTTACGTTCGTCCTTCGAAGGTTTATCGGCATACACAGTGATGCTTTCAATTTTTGTAAGCCCATTTTTATATGCTGTTATTTCTTCAGCTGATAAATACTGTTGCAGAATATCATCAGGAATAATAATTTCTTTTTCTTTCTGCAAGGATATGTTTTCAAACCCAGCTTCTTTTATAATACCGAGATATTCTTCTTTTTGAATAGCTCCGCTTACACATCCTGCATAAAGCTCTGCGATCTTTTTCCATTTTTCAGGAAGCTCACCCTTCAGTACAATATCAGAGATGGAGAAATGTCCACCGGGTTTTAATACACGATACACCTCACTGAATACTTTATGTTTATTGGGAACTAAATTCAATACACAGTTACTTACAATTACATCTGCCTTGTTACTGGTAACAGGCATGTTATCAATATCGCCAAAACGAAACTCCACATTGTTGTAACCTACTTTCTCAGCATTATCTCTTGCACGGCTGATCATGGTTTCTGTAAAATCAATTCCAATCACTTTTCCTTTTTCGCCAACAATTCTCCTGGCAATAAAGGCATCGTTACCTGCACCACTGCCAAGATCAATTACTGTGTCACCAGGTTTTATTTGCGCAAATTCTGTAGGTAATCCGCAGCCAAGACCAAGATCAGCATCCGGATTATATCCTTCAAGATTTGTATAATCATCACTCATGATATTATACACTTCAGTGCTGCAACCACCAGCGCCACAGCAACTGGATTGATTGGTTTCTTTATCCTGTAAAGCAATTTCGCTGTACTTCTGTTTTACCAGTTCTTTTAATTCAGTTTCGTTTGACATGTCGTTTTGTTTAGTATGATAAATAGGATTTGTTTAATCTTAACAGCATTTTGCATTTGCTTCTTTCAGTTTTTCAAACAGCGAATTAAAATCGGCATTAAATTTTTCAAAGGCTTTCCAGTTGATACAATAGCAGCTTCTCGGTCCGTCTGTTTCACCATCAATCAGTCCGGCATTTTTTAATTCTTTCAGGTGCTGACTGACGGTGCTCTGGGCTAAAGGAAGTATTTCTACAATTTCACCACAGATACATTGGTTCCTTTTGGATAAAACACTCAGAATCGCAATTCTTGCCGGGTGACTGATTGCTTTGGCAAAGGCCGCAAGGTTTTGTTCTTTTGCACTGAACTCTTCTTTTTTGTGTACTGCCATTTTGTTTATCGTTTTTATACGATGATTATACTGAAAGAAAAAGACGGGTTGAATCGTCTTTCTGATTATATATCGCAAATATACGATAAGGTTTTTCAGAATTCCAAATAAAAAGCCGGAAAAATTTTTCCCGGCTTTCGTTTTCGTCATGTCGACAAAGGAGATATCCCTGTAATATCAGATTGATAAGTATTCGTCAGATTGTAAGTATGCAGGATGACGGATTCCTTTATCTGCCATCACCATCCAGCAAATTGCCCAATCCTCCCAGCAAGCTTCCTTCTTCTTTACGTGGACCTCTGCTGTAAGAAAGTATGCGGCTGGCCAATCTTGAAATAGGTAATGTTTGAATCCATACTTTGCCCGGGCCACGGAGTGTAGCAAAGAATAAACCTTCGCCACCAAAAATGGTATTCTTGATACCACCCACAAACTGGATATCAAAACTAACCTGGTGAGTATAAGCAACCACACAACCGGTATCGATCTTTAATAATTCGCCGGGCTGCAGTTCACGCTCAAATACATGACCGCCTGCATGTACAAAGGCAAGTCCATCGCCTTCTAATTTCTGCATAATAAAACCTTCACCGCCAAATAAACCGGTGCCGAGTTTACGCTGCAAAGCAATACCAACACTTACACCTTTTGCAGCGCAGAGAAATGCATCTTTCTGACAAACCACCGGTCCACCTAAACGCATCAAATCAAGCGGAATAATTTTTCCGGGATAGGGTGATGCGAAACTCACTCTCTTTTTTCCTTGACCAACATTGGTGTAAGCCGTCATAAATAAACTTTCGCCGGTGAGTAAACGTTTACCGGCAGAAAATAATTTACCCAGTACACCTGTGCCCTGGTTAGCGCTGCCATCGCCAAAAATAGTTTCCATCTGTACGCCATCATCCATCAGCATAAAACTTCCTGCTTCTGCAATGGCTGTTTCAGTGGGATCGAGTTCAATTTCTACATACTGCATTTCTTCACCTACAATGCGGTAATCAATTTCGTGTGCCTGTGACATGGTTGTAATTTTTATGTGAAATTAATTTTCTGTGCGGAATTTCAGATGAATATTTTGTTAAACGGAAAGAAAAAGCCCCTCCGTTTCGGGAGAGGGCTTTCAGTCATAATCAACTTGTCAAATTGTTTATCGTCGTCTTTTCTTATCAGGCTTTTTTCTTTGCCGGTTGTCCCATCCATACTTTCTTACCCTGCAATCTTCTGCCTAAATACATGAAGCCTACAAAGATGAAAAAGAGCGGTCCGAGGAAACCAAGCAGCGCAATATATTTCGTGCCATAGAACTGTTCCATCGGCCTTCTTAAACGTTCTGCAATGATGTACATACTCGGTACCATCATCAGTGTTAAGAAGAAAGCGAAGATCAAACCATAAATAATTGTCCAGCTTAAAGGTCCCCAGAACACAACACTGTCACCACCTAAGAAAATCTTTGGATTGAGATGCTGGAACATGGAAATGAAATCGATGTTAAAACCAATGGCCAGCGGTAACAAACCAAGCATGGTTGCAATAGCAGTTAACATTACCGGAATGATACGGATCTTTCCTGCCTGGATAGCTGCTTCTCTTGTTTTATAACCTCTTCCACGTAACTCATCAGTAAATTCAATGAGCAGGATACCATTCTTAATTACAATACCTGCGAGACCGATGATACCAACACCAAGCATGATGGTTGCAATTACTTTACCTGTAATAGCATAGCCAAGTAACACACCAATGATACTGAAGAAGATTTCAGTAATTACAATGAACGGTTTACTCAAACTGTTAAACTGCAATACAAGGATCAGGAAGATCAAACCAATCGCAATAATCAGTGCTGTGCCGAGGAATGTATTTGTTTCTGCTTCCTGTTCACTTTGTCCAGTTTGACGGATAGTTACATCTTCAGGAATCTTCACCTTGTTTTTAAAGTCATCAATTTTCAGTTTTAATGCTGCATTAATTGGTGCTGCCTGTGTAGGGTCAGCAATGTTTGACTGCAGCTGAATGGTACGTTTCAGGTTCTTACGTTTTATACCACCGCTTGTACTGGTATAATCAAATTTTGCAATGGCATTGATCGGCACCTGTTTAATTTGTCCTGTATTGAAATCACGGAACGTGATTTTCATATTCATCAGGTCAGTGATATTGTTCCTTTGCAGATCGCTGTAACGTAACTGAATTTTATATTCATCTTCA
>JBEBHT010000272.1:0-5744 GCA_040081135.1 Lacibacter sp.
CATCAACTGTTCCCCAGTCGTTTAAAAATTCTTCACTGGCTGATGTTTGAAATAACACAGAACCAAAATTTTCTGCTGTGGCAAAATGAAATTGCAGTGAAATATTTTCAGGCCCTTTCACAGTGAAAGAAGATTCCTGTTTTTCCTTCAGTTCAAAATTGTTTTTTGTAAACAGCGTTTCCACATCTGCAGCAGGAGCTGTGGTTACCCATTCCAATTGATGAATGATTTCCATCTGCCGTCTGAACTCCCCGGTTAATTCAAACCTTGCAGCTGCAAACGAATCTTTTAAATTTTTATCAATTGCCAGTGCATAAGCTTCTACATCTGCAAAAAGGTGAATGTCTTTATGCTGCAGAAAAAATTCAATCGACTGCTGCACATTGGCCTGTGTTTTTTCACCGAACCCTTTGAATAAGAGCAAACGGTTTTCCTGGCAGGCATATAATAACTCGCCAATACTTTCTATTTCCATTTCTTTCCAGATGGTTGAGATCTTCTTTGGACCGATCCCTTTTATAGAAAGCATTTCAATTACACCGGGAGGAGTTTTAGCAATCAGCTCAGTCAATGCTTTCAGTTCACCTGTCTGTAAAATTTCAATTACTTTTTTTGCTGAGCTTTCGCCCACACCTTTGTATGATGCAATTTTTGCAGGATCAACCTCTGCTAACTGTACCGGCAGTTTTTCAATATTAAATGCAGCGGCGGCATATGATTTTGCTTTGAATGAGTTTTCTCCATGTATATCCATGAGTTTACTCAGTAAGGAAAAGCTGTCTGCTATCTGGTAATTATCGGGCATGCAGTTGTATTTATCTGGTACAAAGAAAATACTTTCTGCACATTACAGTGAACAGGATTTTTAAATGGAGTTGAGAAGGGGCATAAAATGAAAAACTTCCCATGGGGAAGTTTTTCGCTGAACATTGGAAAAATCTTTCTTCGTTCGTTTATAGTTTCAACAGAACACGGATTCTTTGGTTTTCATGTTCAGGATATTGCAGCACTGAGGGTATAGTCGGTTTTCACAAAATATTTTAAGACGGGGACCTTTAAATACTATGTAAAAATAATCAAGTAATCAGCTCGCCTCCAAACCAGATTTTCGTTTTTAGAAGGTAGCCTTTACGCCTTATAGTTGTTATGCTACAAAGGCCGTTTTAAAATGTGTAACGAACGGCAAAACCACCCCAGTTTCCACTGAATCCGCCATAATCTCCGAACTCAAAGGAAGGCTGCCAGTCAACCGACATATTAATGGGTACCGCTTTGAATTTGTAATCCAAACCTAATACGCCATCAATACCTACAAGTGCACTGCCTCTGTAACCCGGATAGTTTCTATCCCAGTAGCGGTTGTTCCAGAAACTAACGTGTGCACCTGGTCCCACATACCATTTTAATCCGGGAGCGCCACTGATGTTACCATGAAATTCATATAAACCGGTAATACGCATACCATCTCTCCAGAAATAACCAATACCTTCTAATGCGGCATTGCTTTTTACAAAGTGTTTCAGGGTAATGCCTGCACCTGGATAAAACTTAACACCTACTGCAGTTTTGTAACTGCTTCCTTTTGCCTGTGCAAAGCTTTCAGTTTTAGAAAATACCATAAAAACCAGCGCAAGAAATAATAACTTCTTCATAATTGTAATTTTTAGTAAGTCTGGCCTTGAAAAAATGATGCCAAACTGTTGTAAATGAACTGCCAAAATGCCTTTCAGCCTGATTCTTGTACATTTGCAACTCGCAAGGTAGACTATATAAAATGCCTCGCAGATATAATACACAAGGATGAAAAGTAAGACACTAAAAAAAAATAAGGTTAATATCATTACACTTGGATGCAGCAAAAACATGGTGGACAGTGAAGTGCTCAGCGGTCAGTTGCTGGCTAATGAAATTGACGTGGTGCATGAAAGTCAGAAGAAAGATCACAATATAGTGGTGATCAATACCTGTGGTTTTATTGATAAAGCAAAAGAAGAAAGCATCAATACCATTCTTGATCAGGTGGAATTAAAACGTCGTGGTAAATTGGATAAGGTGATTGTTACCGGTTGTTTAAGTGAACGCTATAAAAATAACCTGGAACTGGAAATTCCTGAAGTGGATGCGTTTTATGGTACAATGGAATTGCCGAATATTTTAAAACAGTTTGAAGCAGATTATAAAAGTGAACTGGTGGGTGAACGATTACTTGCAACACCATCGCATTATGCATATTTAAAAATCAGCGAAGGCTGTAACCGTACCTGTGCATTTTGTGCCATTCCTTTAATGCGTGGTCAGCATGTAAGTAAAAGTATGGACGACTTAGTGAAGGAAGCAGAAGGGTTGGTGAAGAAAGGTGTGAAAGAAGTGATGCTGATTGCACAGGAATTAACTTACTATGGTTTGGATCTCTATAAAAAAAGAATGCTGGGTGATTTGATGAATCGCTTAGCTGATGTAAAAGGCTTGGAGTGGATCCGTTTGCATTATGCTTATCCGCATAAATTTCCATTGGAAGTATTAGATGTAATGCGTGAGCGTGATAATATCTGTAATTATTTAGATATGCCGTTACAGCATGCAAGTGATAATATGCTGAAAGCAATGAAAAGGCAGATCACCAGAACTGAAACAGAAGAAGTGATTGCTGCTGTTCGTGAAAAAGTTCCGGGACTTTGTTTACGTACAACATTGATTGCAGGTTTTCCCGGCGAAACACTAGATGATATTGAAGAAACAAAAGAGTTTATTCAGAAACAACGCTTTGACCGTGTTGGCATATTTACATACAGTCATGAAGAGGGAACAAGCGGTTACAGTTTAGTGGATGATGTTCCTGCAGAAGAAAAGGAAAGAAGGGCACAGGAGATAATGGCGGTGCAGCAGGAAATTTCTTTAGAACTGAACCAGGAGAAAGTAGGGCAGACATTCAAAACCATCATCGATAAAAAAGAAGCCGGTCGTTATTTAGGACGTACTGAATTCGACAGCGTGGAAGTGGATAATGAAGTAATTATTCAGTCTGATAAAAAATTAAAGATTGGTGAATTCGTAAATGTAAAAATTAAGAAGGCATTTGATTACGATCTGGAAGGTGAAGTGGTTGAGTAAAACCTTACTGTTATTATAAAAGAAAAACCCAGACGATATTGTCTGGGTTTTCTTTATGCGTTTAAATTTTATTTTCCTTTTTGCTTGCCGTCTTTGTCTCCGCCAAAAGAAGGCATTCTTCTTTTCCTCATCTGATCAACTGTTTTGTTGAATAACTCTAACTGCTCGGGCTTACAAAGTGAGCGTATTTCTGAAAAATGTTTCAGAAAAGTGATCTCAAATTGTTTTTTGTTGGCTGCAATCAGGTTAGTAACAGAATCAATTTTTGCTGAGTCAAGATCGCCTCTTTTAATGTAGGCGAACAGGGTGTCGTGCAGCATATTGTCTTCTTTTCTTAACTGATCCAGGTCTGTTTTATGTTCATCTCTCAGTTTAATGAGCTGTGCTTTTTGAATAGTATCAAAATTCAGTTGTTTGCTGATGAATTCTGTATAAGGTCTGGCTCCATCACGTCCGCTGCCGGGGCGCTTTTCCGGACGTTTACCAAACATAAAAAAAAGCATCACAGCATTGAGGATCAGTAACAGAACAACTGCAGCACTTAAAAATTTTACTTTATTCATGGCTTAGAGATCAGGGTAAAGAGGTATAATTAGCTTCCAGTCCGTATTCAGTAATAACGGTTTCTATATCTACTGGCTGTGTTGTGACGCCCTCAATGTTGCTGTCGGTTGAATCGTTCCAACCCAGCACATTCAGCATCAGCATAATTGCAAAAACTGCTGAGAAAGAGTACACCCATTTTAACGGTAAAGGCTGACGGGCAATGGGTTGGCTGAGTTTAGCCAAAACACGGGTATGCAAGTGCGGATTTCCCTCGGCCGGCTGCATTTGCTGCAAACTGCCCATTATTTCATCAATCCATTTGTCCTGTTTAGTGTTCATTTCAGATTGTTTGACGGTGATTCAATAAAAAACTTGCTACCTATCGTTATTTTTATAAACATCTGCCAGTATTTTTCTCAGGTTTTTTCTTGCCCTGAACAGCAGGGATTCAATGGAAGATACAGATGTGCCAACGATTTCACTGATTTCGGCATAACTCAGCCCATCGGTTTCACTCAGTAGAAAAGCCACTTTCTGGGTTTCGGGCAACTGGTCAATAGCCTTGTATAAAATGGCTGCTTTTTCCCGGTTTTCGGCCACTATTCCCGGATGAACAAAGTCGCTGGCATCGCTGATGGGTTCCCCGCTCTCATGAAACAACTGGGTAAGAAAGGCAAAGCGTTTTTTCCGTTTCTTACTCCTTAAATGGTCAATGCATTTATTGGTTGTAATCCGATACAGCCAGGTACTTACCTGCGATTCCCCTTTGAAGGTATGTGCTTTATTAAATGCTTCCACAAAAACATCCTGGGTAATTTCTTCCGCATCCTCCGCATTCTGGAGTATGTTCAATGCAGTATTGTACACCCTTGGCTGGTGTTCTTTTATAAAATCCCTGAATGCTTTTTCACTTGCAGTAAACAATTGCATGCCTTGGCAGATATGAACCGGGTTAAGGTAAGAACTTAGTCGTTAATGAAAGGAAAAACTTGCATTCAGTCAGGCATGAATGTTTCTTATCTTAGGCGAAATTTTTTATATGTCATTTGAATGGAAAGGAGTTTTCCCCGCACTTACCACAAAATTTACAGGCAATGATGAACTGGATTTGCCATTGTTTGAAAAAAACCTGAATGCACAATTAGATGCCGGAATACATGGAGTTGTGCTTGGCGGCACTCTGGGCGAAGCAAGTGTTTTAACCGTTGATGAAAAAGAAACACTGGTAAAATTTGCCATTGAAAAAATTGCTGGCCGGATTCCTGTCATCATCAATATTGCAGAAGGATCAACCAATGAAGCATTAAGGCAGGCTGCTTATGCAAAAGTATGGGGAGCCCAGGGTTTAATGATGCTGCCACCTATGCGTTATAAAGCTGATGACCATGAAACAGTAACCTATTTCAAAACAGTGGCTGATTCAACCGATCTGCCCATTATGATTTATAATAACCCGGTTGATTATAAAATTGAAGTAACGCTTGATATGTTTGATGAGTTGACTGTTTGTAAGAACATTGGCGCCATAAAAGAAAGTACAAGAGATGTTACCAATGTAACAAGATTGATCAACCGTTTTGGCGACCGTTATAAAATTTTATGTGGTGTTGATACACTGGCGATGGAAGAATTATGTTTGGGTGCTGATGGATGGGTAGCAGGATTGGTTTGTGCATTTCCAAAAGAAACCACTACCATTTTTAATTTGGTGAAAGCGGGAAAGATTGCTGAGGCAACAAAGATCTACCGCTGGTTCATGCCTTTGCTGGAACTCGATATTCATCCAAAACTTGTTCAATACATTAAACTGGCAGAAGCTCAGGTTGGCATTGGCAGTGAAAGTGTAAGGGCTCCCCGTTTAACGTTGGTAGGAGAAGAAAGAGAACGCATTTTGAAAGTGATCAATGATGGAATTGCAACAAGACCATCTTTATAAAATAAATAGTCAGGGATTTAGCCCTGAAAAAATAAAACAATGTTTACAGACACCTCAATCAGTGAAATAAATGAAACCATGCATGATGCATGGGAGGCCTTTCATGTGTACCGGAAACTTCCATTAAAAGCAAGAGCCAATTTTTTGCGGG
>JBEBHT010000273.1:0-5734 GCA_040081135.1 Lacibacter sp.
ATCCCAACACTACCCTCCATTTTTTTTAACATTTAAACCAACCAGACATGAGAAAAATTTTTCTTCTCTGTTTGCTTATTCCTGTAATTGGAATAAGCCAGACAAAAAATGTTCTAAATGCCAACCGGGTATTCCCAAAAGTTGACAAAGTTCTTGAGTTTGAAAAAGCATTGGCGAACCATGCCCAAAAGTATCATACCGGCGATTGGCGATGGCGTGTGTTTGAAATTTCATCAGGGCCGGATGCAGGCGGGTACCATATTACAGAGGGCCCAACAAGCTGGGAAGCTATTGATGGAAGAGGAAACCTTGGAACCGAACACAACAATGATTGGAACAAAAGTGTAGCAATTCATTTAACAGACAGAGGCTCCAGCAGCTATGTGGTTTTCCAGGATTCACTCAGCTCTGTTGCAATCGGTGATTATTCAGATAAAATTAATATCACCCATTATTTTCCAAAACCAGGCTATGCAGGAAAAGTTTATGCAGGAATAAGAAACTTCAGAAAAGTTTGGCAGGCTGGTGGCGAATCAGTAGCTGTTTATACTTCAAGCTCATCAGGTCCGGCTCAAATTACTGTAGTTACCCGATACAAACAGGGGCTTAAAGAAAGAACAATGAATTTCCGGAAACCGGTTAAAGAACGTTATGAAGCTATTCATGGGTCTGATTCATGGGATGAGTGGATAGAAATTCAACGAAACTATCTTGACAATGTTTGGTCTGAATTACTCATCTTAAGACCCGACCTCAGTTCAAAATAAGATGGAAGAGCATTACATACTGTTTACAGAATTGTAAAATTGGCAGAAGCAAATTAAAAACAATTTTTTCCTTAACCCCTTCTCTTAAACCAGAGAAGGGATTTTTATGGCATATAAACCTCACTGAAAAAAATGTTGTATTTTTTCCCAAACAATACCATCTGAAGCAACAGTTTTACATACCACATCCCGCACTTCAGGAATTCATCAGCAATATCATGATCGTTTCTGCAGACCTGAATTATATTGAGCATCCTGTTATTTGTCCTTTTCCGCCCACACCTCAAAACTGTATCTATTTTTATATCAATGATCCTGTACAAACACAAAAGACCGGCACTAATGTATTTATT
The DNA here is from genome assembly GCA_040081135.1 of Lacibacter sp. Classification (GTDB taxonomy): domain Bacteria; phylum Bacteroidota; class Bacteroidia; order Chitinophagales; family Chitinophagaceae; genus Lacibacter. The sequence goes on from JBEBHT010000273.1 coordinate 1,121, forward strand.
ACCAAAGCAGAAAGTATTGTTGTAGGGCCTCAATTAACAAGAGTAAACCTGACAATGGGAAAAAATCACCTGATGCTTTGTGTTGCTTTTCATCCAGGCGGGTTGCATCGTTTGCTGGGGATTTCCATGAAACATTTATTTGATAATGATGTTGAAACAAGTTTGTTATTCAGCGATGCAGAGATCAGCAGTATCAATCAGCAGTTAAAAGAAGCCAGTAGCTGGGCAGCAATGAAACAAATTGTTGAAGATTTTTTACTGCATAAAATTCACCGGCTCAAAACATTGCTTCCATTTGATATGGCCATGAAAGAACTCGTAAAATCTGATGGAACGATGAGTATTGAAAAAACAGCGGCCCTATCCTGTCTCAGTCTTCGCCAGTTTGAGCGAACCTGTAATGAGCGCATCGGCTTGTCGCCCAAATTATTTACAAGACTGGTTCGTTTCTCCAAAGCTTACCGCTTAAAAGAAAACCAGCAACATCTCAACTGGACTTCCATTGCACACAGCAGTGGTTATTTCGACCAGATGCATATGATCCGTGACTTTAAAGAATTTGCAGGTGTTACCCCCTCTTTCATGGAGCATGAGTTAAATGCCACTCCTCTTCGCCTCCAGGCCAAAATAAAAATTTAAGATGTCGTTTTTGTACTATTTGCAGCAACACTTCAGCAATAGATTTGTGTATAATTTTTTTACATGAATCATCCAAACATCAACCGTCGCCGGTTAATGCAGCAGCTTGCATCATTTACATTAGGTGCAGCTCTATTGCCTTCATTCAGCCTTGCTGAACAACATCATACAGAAGATCCAAAATCAATTTACATACCACCCGGTGCCGGTAAAACAGGAACAGTGGGCGATATGCAGATCACTTTCAAACTCGATAAAAATCAAACTTCCGGTCATCTTGCTTCATGGGAAACAATTGTGCTACCCGGCGAATTGGGAGCACCTCCACATTATCACAAGAGCTTTGATGAGATATGCCGTGTGCTTGAAGGTTCTGTTTTTATTATGACAGGAAATGAAGTAACAGAAGTAAAAGCAGGTGGATGGCATCTGCGTCCAAAAGAAGTTGTTCATACTTTCTGGAACAGTGGTGCAACTCCGGCAAAAACTATTGATCTGTGTGTACCGGGTGGTCATGAAGAATATATGCAGGAATTAGCTTCTTTATTTGAAAACAAGAACCGACCGAAGTCTGAAGATTTTAAACACCTTGAACAGAAGCATGATATTCATTACCGCTTTGATCTGTTAAAGGAAATAATGCAGAAGTATAAAGTGAAGTTGTAGTTTTTTAAACAGCTATACTGCAGTATCATAAAAAACTTCCGCCAACCCAAAGTTCCGTTCGGGAGCTTTGTTTTCAATTTCATGAAAAGCAGTTGGAGTCATGCCGGTGAAGTCAATGTAATCCTTTACCATATGCTGATAATCGTGGTAGTTGCATTCCAATGCTATACGCAGCCAATCATAATGAGGATACAAATTTTTCAAGCGAAACGCCTTATCAAACCGGGCAACCCTTGCAAAAAGCTTGGGATTGATACCTGTGCGTTCTTTAAACTTCCGTTCAAATTGTTTGTTTGATAAGAAAGAATGTTTTGCCATGTAATTGACAGACAGGTTTCCATTCTGCGCAATCAATAGCTGGCTTACTTTATCAACGGAATGATGTTCTTTTTTTACTTTGCGGATGAGCTGCTGCACAAAATTATTTGCAACACTGATCATTGCATCATAAGATTTCGCATGATATAACTGTTCATTGATCAGTTTAAGCTCAGATGAAAAAACAAGTTCTGCATCGAGGTATTCATTATTAAGTTCAAATGCAGGAATGCCTGTGATACGGTACAAAGCGCCGGGATGAAAAACAATCTGAAACACAAGAAATTCCCTGCCAACAAAGCGGTTGGTTACTCCGGTTTGCTGGCCATACAATGCAACAGGAAGTGAATGGATCTGTTTACCGCTTTGAGCATACTCAACCATTTCTGTATCATACGGATAAAAGGCAAGACAATGCTCCGGCCTTGGAGGGTATGCTTTAAAAGGGAGTGCCTGATTTTTATCAAACACTAAATGCACAATTCTGTACAATTGTACAAATTCACTTACAGCCGGAGACGGTATAAAATCTTTCAGCAGCATGCTATAAGAAAAGCCTGTTTGATTGGTTAATGTTTCTTCAAGATAATCTATTTCGGCAAAAAGAGAAAACAGTGTTACAGAGTTAGTGGCGGCCCCATTACTTTCATATCATGAGCGGCATGAATTCTATCAATCTCCTCCTGAGTGGGACGTTGTTTAAACCCGTTCATGATTACAAAGAATTCTTCCATCTTTCCTGCTGGCTGTAAGAAATATATCATCTTTCCTCTTTCACTGGTTTGTATCCATGTATGCGGAATATTGCGGGGGAGAAAAATAGTGTCTCCTGCTTTCAGGAGTTTGGTTTCATCGCCAACAACAAAACGGTACTCCCCTTCTGTAACTGTAAATATTTCATCCTGTTTAAAATGCACATGTAATGCCGGACCAACTTTGCCCAGCCCGGTGTATTCAAAAACAGACAACTGCCCATCTGTATCTTTTGATGAAATCTTTAGATCATTGGGATGTACACCCAAGAACTTCACCACATCACCAAACCTGCTCTCTCCCTTTTTTACAATAAACGGAACTGCAGCTGATAGCTGACCGGCCAGTTTTGCCATTGCTGAAAATGGAACAGCAGCCAGTGCTGAAACCGTAATAAATTTTCTTCTTTGCATAACAATGATTTTTTGTTACACAAATATGAAATTGTGTGGTAATAGCTAAGTGGTAAAAAAAAGACATTCTTTCCAACCGGTTATAATAGCAGAAGCCCTCCGAATTTTCAGAGGGCCTCTTTTATCTTCTAACTTCTTTCTTCCTTGTTTACACATTCTCAATCACCATTGCACTTGCTCCACCACCACCATTGCAAATTCCTGCGGCACCGTACTTTGCATTATTCGCTTTTAATACATTGATCAATGTGACAATAATTCTTGCACCACTGCATCCCAATGCATGTCCTAACGATACTGCACCTCCATGTACATTTACTTTTGCAGGATCGAGTTTCATTCGTCTGCTGTTTTCAATCCCAACAACGGCAAACGCTTCATTCAATTCCCAGAAAGCAATGTCTTCCATTTTCAATCCGGCTTTAGCAACTGCTTTGGGTACAGCTATTGATGGAGTTGTTGTAAACCATTCAGGAGCCTGTTCAGCATCCGCATAAGAAAGAATTTTGGCAATGGGTTTCAATCCCAGTTCATCTGCTTTTTCTTTACTCATCAATACCAATGCAGCAGCGCCATCGTTCATGGTACTTGCATTAGCAGCCGTTACTGTTCCATCTTTTATAAATGCAGGGTTCAATGTTGCAATTTTATCAAACTTTACATTGTACGGTTCTTCATCTTTTGCAAACACAACCGGATCGCCTTTGCGTTGCGGAATTTCTACCGGTACAATTTCATTATCAAACAATCCTTTTTCCCATGCAGCCTGTGATCGTTTATAACTTTCAACAGCAAATGCATCCTGTTCTTCACGGCTTATGCCGCATTCCTTTGCACATAACTCTGCAGCATTGCCCATGGCCTTTCCATCATACACATCAGTTAAACCATCTTTGGCCAATCCATCGATTAAACCGGTATTCCCATATTTATTTCCCCAGCGCAAACTGTCAACATAAAAAGGAACATTGCTCATGCTTTCCATTCCGCCGGCAATTACAATGTCAGCATCGCCAAGCAGAATACTTTGTGTTGCCTGTGCAATAGCTTTCATACCACTTGCACAAACCTTATTTACTGTTGTACAATTCACTTCGTTGGGAAGTCCGGCAAATTTGGCTGCCTGCCTTGCAGGAGCCTGACCAAGGTTGGCCTGTATTACACAACCCATTAATACATCCTGCACCTGTTCAGGTTTAATGCCTGCTTTTTGTAATGCCCCTTTAATGGCTGTAGCCCCTAACTGTGTGGCAGTTACAGGTTTAAGGCTTCCGCCAAAACTGCCCATGGGAGTACGAACGGCCGAAATAACATACACTTCTTTCATATTGCAAATCGTTGATTATTGAACTGCAAATGTAACCTAAAACACCCTCCCGTTCCTGTACACAAACTTGTAAACGGCGGAAAATTCAGGGTGAATGAAGCAGAAAAGCGAGCCCGGTTCCACCTGTCATTGCTCCATTTATATATAAAAAACCAATTAAAGTTTCACTGCTAATCTGTTTTTGTTGAACAAAACCGATCCTTTCACTTGTATTTCCTAAAACAAAGTTCATGAGTCTAATCATTTGCACTCATGACCGTACTCATTTTACCCTTAGTTTAAAATGGCAATTTTGTGCTTCCAAAATCTATGCAACAGCAACAAAACCTCATCAGCAAACGGCTCCTTTCAATTGCAGTTACTCCTGCAGCAAAACTTACTTACGTATACCTGATCCTCAGCATTACCTGGATTCTGATTGGCGATTGGGCTGTTTATACATTTGCAAGTAATGATTATAACATGCTTGAAAAATTACAGTCGATGAAAGGACTGTTG
>JBEBHT010000274.1:0-5729 GCA_040081135.1 Lacibacter sp.
AAGCAAAAACATTGATCGTTCCGGATGTAGAAAAATTTCCCGGTCATATTGCCTGCAGCAGTTTAAGCAGATCAGAAATTGTTGTACCTGTTATCCGCAACAATGAAGTGCTTGCAGTGTTGGATGTTGACAGTGAAGATCTGAACACATTCGATGAAACAGATAAAGTTTTTCTGGAAGAAATTATTTCACTGATCGAATTTTAATTTTTCAATGCATAAAGACAAGGTCTTACTCTACGGTGCTAATGGTTACACCGGCAAACTGATTGCCCGTTACGCAAAAGAATATAACATCTCCCCCATTCTTGCAGGAAGAAATGAAAAAGAAATCAGCAGCATTGCCAATGAACTAAATTTTTCTTATCGAATTTTTCCGTTAGATACTGCTGCATCCATTCAGCAACATTTAGAAGATGTAAAATTAGTGATCCATGCAGCCGGGCCATTCGACAGAACTGCAAAGCAAATGGTGGAAGCATGCATTGCAACGAGCACACATTACATTGACATCAACGGTGATATTTCTGTTTTTGAATTAATAAAAACTTACGATGCTGCTGCAAAACAGGCAGGCGTTATGTTAATGCCCGGCGCCGGTTTTGATGTCATCCCGACAGATTGCATTGCGTTAGACCTTAAACAAAAATTACCAGATGCTACACATCTGCAATTGGCATTCATTCCAACAAATGGGCAAATCAGTCATGGTACTGCAACAACCATGGCAACAAGAATTGGTGAAGATGCTGTTGTACGCATCAACGGAAAATTCGAAAGAAGACCATTAGGTTTTAAAGGCATGTGGATTGATGCCAATGGAAAACAACGGTTCGTGATGAGTTTACAATGGGGCGATATTTCTACTGCTTATCATACAACAGGAATTCCAAATGTGGAAGCATACACAGGAATGAAACCATCTGTTTACCGTTTACTGAAGTTTCAATTTCTGTTCAACTGGTTATTAAGAACAAAATTTGTACGTGGGCTGATACAGAAGAAAATCAACAAAGCTCCTGCCGGACCAACAGATGAACAGAGAGCGAATGCATCAACTATTGTTTGGGGAAAAGCATGGAACGCTGCAGGTAAAGAAATTATCAGCCAGCTAACCTGTGCTGATGGCTACAGTTTAACTGCATGGGGCAGCTTACTCATCACTCAAAAAATTATGGCAGGAAATTATAAAGCAGGATATCAAACACCGGCAGGATGTTATGGAAAAGATCTTGTGTATGAAATAAAGGGTACTACTGCTGTTCACTAAGGTGTAATATAAAATCCATCTGCATGATAAGTAACTACAAAAGGCTTTGCTGATTTTGGAGCCAGGAATTTAAACACCCTTGTGATCAATTCCTGTTTTCGTGTACGCACTCCTCTTTTTGCTTTATTAAAATCATAGTAGTCTGCAAGAGTAATCAATTCATCAGTCCCACTTTTATAAATACCCCTGATATTTCCCAGGGCCCAGCCAAAATAATCATCTGCATTCAGATCGACAGGCTGCACACAGTATTGCTGATTATTAGAAGAAGCACTTATACAGTTCTTATCATGTATGTAGTTTGGCACTGTTTTCTGCAAACGCACAAAATCAGAATCGGCCATTAAATAAGTTGATCCCGAACCCAGGAGGTAATGCTTCAGCAATTCCCGTTCGAATCCTGAATTCATTTCAGGATGCAGTAAAACAACTTTGTACAATAATTTTTTATATCCCTTCAACGATTGCTTATGCACGGTTTTATTTGCAGTTGTATCGCCTGCAAAAAGGAATCCGGGTAAAAGAAATAAACCAAGCCAGAAAACAATTTTCATAAAGTTTAAAAATAGCAATTTTATAATTCCGTGTACATATTTTAACAAGCCTGCTTAGATTTGCCTGCTTGAAAGATTATTACGCAATATTAGAGATCCCGGTAACCGCCAGTATTCCTGAAATTAAGCAGGCATACCGTAAGCTCGTGATGATTTATCACCCGGATAAAAATAATGATGACCCCTACTCCCTTGCAAAATTCAATGAAATAAAAGAGGCTTACGAAATACTCATCAACCCCGGTAAAAAAGAATTATACCTGCAGGAAAGATGGTTATCAAAAGCAAGGGGAAGAAAACTGGGTGAGGAAATGATTACACCTCCCAATGTTCTGATTCAGATACTTGAACTCAATAAGGCCGTTGCTGATATGGACATACACAGGATGGATCATGGAGCAGTTGCAGAAAAGATCAAGCAGTTATTGAACCAGGAAGTAATTGACAGTCTGCTTGCTTTCAATGAAGCCGAGATCAATCAATCCATTGTTCATTCTTTGGTGCATGCTATTGGGCCATTGCCATTGAAACAAATAAAGGAAATTACCAATCACCTGTCCCCGCTTTTAGCGAAGGATGAAGCAGGCAGAAAAAAAATCAACCAACTCATCCTCCTAAAACAAAAACAGCAGCAGCAGGATCGTTTACAGCCAGTTCTGATTTTCATCCTTGTTGTTGCTATTTGTCTGCTCATTTGGTTTTCAGGAAAACATTAAAGCAAAAGGTGAGCCGTGACAGCATTTAAGGGCACTTGCAGTATCTTTGCAACATGCATTATGTTTCTGTTGAAGGTTTAACAAAGAGTTACGGAATCACTCCCCTGTTTTCGAATATTTCATTTAACATTGAAGAAGGCGATAAAATAGCACTTGTAGCCCGGAATGGCTCGGGTAAAACAACTTTATTAAGAATCCTGGCAGGCAAGGAAACATCCGATGATGGTAAATGCTGGATCAACAAAGATGTAGATATTGCTTTGTTTGAGCAGGAGCCTATGTTTGATGAAAAGAAATCGATCCTTGATAATATTTTTCAGCACAATCACCCCGTCATCAATGCCATCAGAGATTATGAAGCCATCAGTGAAGATCATGATGACGCAAAACTCAATACTGCTATCATTAAAATGGATGAACTGGGTGCATGGGATTTTGATACAAAAGTGAAACAGATTCTCGGCAAACTCAACATTCACCAGTTGCAGCAGGAAGTGGGAACCTTATCCGGTGGTCAGCGTAAACGGGTGGCATTGGCAAGAACGCTGATTGATATTGGCTTTGATCACAAACATATTTTACTCATCATGGATGAGCCCACCAACCATCTTGATGTGGAAATGGTGGAATGGTTGGAGCATTATCTCAGCAAAGAAAAAATTACATTACTGCTGGTAACCCATGATCGTTATTTCTTAGATAATGTTTGTACAGAAATCTGGGAACTTGATGGAAGTACGCTCACCGAATACAAAGGCGATTACCAGAATTATTTAGAAAAGAAAACAGCGAGGATTGAAAGTGATCTCGCCAGTATTGATAAAGCAAAAAATACTTACCGCAAAGAATTGGAGTGGATGCGGAAGCAGCCAAAAGCAAGAACAACCAAAAGCAAATCACGTCAGGATAATTTTTATGAAGTGGAAGCGAAAGCTAAACTCCGTATTGAAGATCAGCAGGTGCAGCTGAACATGAAGATGAACAGGCTGGGTGGTAAGGTTGTGGAAATGAAAAAAGTGTACAAGAGCTTTGGAGAAAAAACAATTCTGAAAGGGTTTGATTACATCTTTAAAAAAGGTGAGCGTGTTGGTGTGGCAGGAAAAAATGGTGCAGGTAAATCCACCTTTCTTGATATCATCCAGGGAATTCAACAACCGGATAGTGGAAAGATCAACATTGGTGATACGATCATCTTTGGTAATTACGCACAGAAAGGTTTGGAAATAAAAGACGATGTACGTGTGATTGAATTTGTAAAAAACATTGCTGAGAATTTTCCATTGGCATCAGGAGGCTCATTGAGTGCAGCACAATTCCTCCAGTTATTTTTATTCGATCCTGATAAACAGTACACCTACATTTCAAAACTGAGTGGTGGTGAAAAAAGAAGGTTGCATTTACTGTCCATCCTTTTTCGTAATCCGAATTTTTTGATACTGGATGAACCAACCAACGATCTTGATCTTCCTACACTCGCTGTACTTGAAAATTTCTTAAGTGAATATCCCGGTTGTTTATTGATTGTAAGTCATGATCGCTATTTCATGGACAGGTTAGTTGATCACTTATTTGTTTTTGAAGGCGACGGATTTGTAAGAGATTTCCCCGGTAACTATTCACAGCTGCGTATATGGCAAAAGGAACAGGAGAAGTTGGGAGCTGGCAGTGATGAGCCGATAGCAAAAGTTGCAGAATCAAAAGCACCTGAAGAAAATAAATCTACCTCAGACAAAAAGCGTTTCAGCTATAAAGAAAAAAGAGAGTTTGAATTACTGCAAAAAGAAATAGAAGAACTGACCGCTGAAAAACAAAACGTCACAGAAAAGCTCAACAGCGGCAGTATGTCTTTTGAAGAATTGCAGAAACTCTCCAATCGTATTGCTGAAGTAACTGCTTTGCTCGATGAAAAAGAATTCCGTTGGCTGGAGTTAAGTGAGTATGTTGATTAATACGGATTGTCTTTCAGCTCCAGGTCAGAAGTGAATTCGCAACCTGTAGTAAATCCTTTCAAACTTCCTTTCAACAGGTAGTACCCGGGCTTATCTGCATTTTTATATACTTTCAAATAACCCTGTGCCCCGCACCAGAAAAGTCCGTAAGGCAATTTTTCAGCACTCTGCTCATAATCATCTGTGATATAGATTTTCTGATCATCAGGATAGAATGTGCCTTTAATTGTTGTAACTCTTGTGTAGCTTTTACCATCGAGGGTAAATATTGCTGTATTCTTTCCTGTTAAGGTATTATCTGAGTTGATGGTGATTTTCATCTTTTGAGAAATATAGATCTTGCCGTCTTTTGTAAGCGTGCCCCCATCTTGCACAGAACTGCCACTCCAGCTGTGCTGAAATATTTCCTTTACTGTTTGAGCGGAAGAAAAAACCGGAATTAAACATACTGCAATCAGCAGGAACAGGGCAACTGTTTGTTTCATACTATTTCGTTTAGAATGTGAAGAAACAAACAGTTTAGATATTTTAAAGTACCCGTGTGAGGGTATTTTAGTATTATTCAAAAGTGATCCTGAAGCTTTCGCTATCAACTAAAATAATTTATCATCTAATCAATGTACACAAAATCATGTGTCTTTGGTAACTGTTCAATAACAGCAGCTGCCATGGAAGGTTTTGTCAATTTTCGTTCTGTGAGATCCATCCATGCAAGGTCGACATTGATGATGGCAGCAATGGTTCCATCTGCTTTTTTCAGTTCATGTCTTGCACTCCAACGTGAACAATCCCGTTTGCATTTCGACAACATCATGTTGACATATATCATTTCACTTGCATGAATCTCTTTTCTGAAAATACATTCTTCTCTGAAAAGAATCGGGCCAATCTTCAATTCCTGCAGCAATTCAATTGTTATACCATGTTCAATTAAAAAACTCATCCTGCAATGAGCTCCCAGTTCATAATATCTTGAATGGCTCACATGAAAATTTGCATCCACATCGGCCCACCGTAACTCAAAACTTTTTACATATTCGTTCATCTTCTAAATTTAAATAAAAAACCCCGACGCTTCGGTCGGGGTTACTATTACATAAAACAGATTATTTTTTATTGTAGAGCAGTTTGTAATACTCATCAGCCATACGGTTACTGTCAAACTGGAAACGCACATCCCGCATACCGTTATGTGTAATCTGGCGCCATACCTGGTAGTTATCGTAGTATAACGGAAGAAT
>JBEBHT010000275.1:0-5721 GCA_040081135.1 Lacibacter sp.
TTTGCAGATTTGCTGATTGGTATTACGTGGAGTTAATGCAGTAATGTTATGACAAAGACTCACCTGCTCATTGTATTTGTACTTTGTTGTATGTTCTACTGAATAAAGCATATTGAGCGGATCTGTTAAATAAGGTTCGTTGTAAATAATTGTTTTTGTGCCTGGCTATGCTTGAAATAAGTTTTGGAAATGAGAACAGATGTATCTGAGATCAGTTCATATAATCTATCCAGGAACTTATTCAGCTCAACAAATTCTTTGCTGTAAGGATCGTATTGTACTAAAGTTCCAGCATCGGCCAGTTGCAATAAAGAGTCAGCTTCCTGCATATTGCGTTTCTTTTCACTCAACGGAATATCTTTTACTTCATTCGGTAAAAGTGATACGTACCGTTTTATTTTTTTAACGAGATAAGCTAATGATTTGGGATAGTTATTATCGAGCATCAGCAATTCGAGAGCTAATGGAAGTTGCAAATGATCCCTGTAGGTATAACGGTAAGTAATGAGGCTTTGACTTGCGATCATTACTGACTCCAACAAATCGTATTCCACCTGTTCTTCCTGTTTCTTATTAAATACTGCTTTTAATAAAGTGATGGTATAAAGCGATTGTTCAATTTTCCGTCCAAGATCAAGTATATTCCATCCCTGTTCACGCCTTACACTTTCCCTGTTCATTCCTAAAAAAGCAAACATCGAAGTGTTTAATGCATCAATGGTGTGAATCATCCGCAGATGATCTGCATTCTTATCTGCTTTTGCTTTGTTCCATTCTTCTTCCATTTGCAGCAGCACACGCCATGTATCCAGTGCCCAGAAATTGCGTACACTATATACTGATCTTTTTAACATTGAAATGTTCTGACTGAGACTCCCATATCTTTTTTCATTATATAAAACATCTGTCAACTCGGCCCATGGATTGTCATAAGTTTTATTTGTTTCTGCAGGATTATTTTCATCATCAAAACCGGGATAAGTATAGGTGCACTGTGTGAATGCCTGTAACAGGATCGTTTCTGTTGTATTATTGTCTTTATTAGTAAAAGGCTTATTGCTTTTCAGCATCTGCTGCATCACAGTCCGCTGCAGCCTTGCATTATAAATTACACGTTCAGTATAACGGCCAACCCAAAAAAGATTTTCAGCTGTATGACTTGGCAGTGATCGTTTTAATTGTTTTGTTTCACGAATGTCAGTATTGAGCTGCAGAAATACAGGTTGTTCCTGTTCATCTTCAGCTGAAAGAACCCAGGTATCTTTACTGATGCCGCCCAACTGATTGGAGATAATAAAACTATTTTCAACTGTGCTGTTTCGTGTTAAACCTCCGGGCATTGCAACATAACTGTTGTTGTGACTCACTAAAAAACTTCTGAAGAGTGAATGGCCGGCTACGATCTTTCCATCAACCAAAGAAGGTGCTGATGAAAAATTTATTTTTTCCTGGCCAACATAGAGGAAAGGATTTGCTTTCATTTCCTTTATCAATTCTTCTGCCTTTATTGCAGACAGAGAAGCACCATCAATAGCAGAACGTGTACCTGCCACATTCCTGAATATTTTCCGTACAACCAGTTTTTTTAAATTGGCAATTACATACTCCATTTCTTTGGGTTGTCCACACCACCATGTTGCAATGGTAGGCATGATCAATTCTTTTCCAAAAAAATGTTTGGCAATAGCAGGTAAGAAAGGAACAAGCCCGGCATTTTCTACAATGCTGCTGCCCAGTGGATTTGCAATAGCAACATTTCCTTTTCGCACTGCCTGCATTAAACCGGGGATACCAAGCAGAGAATCACTTTTTAATTCTAACGGATCGCAATAAGCATCATCTAATCTGCGTAAGATGACATCTACTTTTTCTAATCCCTCAATTGTTTTCACCCAAACACAATTATCTTTTACCATCAAGTCGTTTCCCTGCACTAATGTAAGACCGAGATAGGCAGCGAGATAAGAATGTTCAAAATAAGTTTCATTATCAGGACCCGGTGTAAGAATAACAATACGTGGATTGCTGGTATTGTGCGGAGCAATGGCTTTCAATGCCTGCTGCAGCGAATCAAAGTAGGGTGATAATCTTCTTACCTGAAGATCAGCAAATAATTCAGGCAGCACACTTGACATAGCAAACCTGTTTTCTAATGCATAACCGGAACCTGAAGGTGCCTGTGTACGGTCACTGATGATCCAGAGTCGTCCGTCATTGCCACGGGCCATATCAGCTGCATATAAAACAAGATGCTGAAGACCGGGTAACTGAACGTTTACACAAGAACGGATAAAACCGGGATGCATGTAAATTAATTCCTGCGGTATAATTCCTTTTTTTATTAATGTTTGAGGGCCATAAATATCTTTCAGCAAAAGGTTAAATAATTCTGCTCTTTGAATTAACCCGGCATTGATTGTTTCCCATTCTTTGGCAGTAATTAATTGTGGAATGGGATCCAGTTCCCATGGGCGACTTTCACCAGATGGGTCATTGTAAATATTATAAGCTACGCCATTCTCTTTCAGCAGGCGAAGAATATCTGCATTGCGGTTTTGTAATTCACCATATCCTAACTGGCCTAAAGAAGAAAAAAAAGTTTGCCAGTCGGGCCTGATAGTTTTTCCATCAGAAAATAATTCGTTGTAGGAACTTGGGGCCGGAATATATTTTTCGAGCAGTGTATTGACAGTTGATTGGTCGGTCATGTAGTATTACAGCTGTTTGCTGCAATAAAAATACGAAATAAATCAGGAAGCTCTGCTTCAGGGTAAAAGCAGTTGCTGACAAGATTTACAGTAATGAGTTCACTGCTTCAGCTCAATATTTCTCGATTCAAACCATTCCTTAAATTCCTGCCCCCGTTCGCCAGCATAATTGATGCAGATTTCAGTGCCCGGTTTAATATCTTCCAACGCAAAAAAAGTAATCGTTTTAGCCTCCCTGTCCAGTACATAAGCAGCATTGGAATAAATGGCATGATTATATAATGATCCAAAACCAAGGGCAAGTGCCAGTGTATTTTCTTCTTTGTTGAAGCTGAAGAAGTAATCCACCAGTTGGGAAGCTCTTACTGTATCGTAATCCTCTGCAGGAAGCACAAGCACAGGACTGATTTCAAACTCTTCATCTTTCGGGATGAGTTGTTTGCAAAAAACACCCCTGCCTTTACCCTTTATTTCTTTTATGAATAATTGTTTTTTCATACAGTTGACGAGGGTGGAAAATATACCGGAGTTTCATCATCAGGATTTCCGTTATAATTCAATGTTATTTCATCACCCGGTTGAATGAGTTTGCAGGCAGTAATTTTTAAAGAAGCATCTTTTAATGAAATGCTGTACACAGCATTTGCTTTGTATGAATGATTATAAAGAGAAGCGTAACCCAAACCTAATACAACAGGAATCTGCTCATCTTTTACAAGAAAGTAATAATGAAACAGTGAAGTGGAGTAAAGAAATTCTTTGTCTGTTTTTTTCAGTAAGATAACAGGAGCTGTTTCTATAACAGCTCCTGTTTTAAATGCTTTAGAAGCAAATACACCCCGCTGATGCAGAGTGCTTTGTTTTATTTCAATACCATCAGGCAAATAAATTTCCTTCTTCTTAAAAAAGACTGACATTAATGTTTGCCGGGTTTTGTTACTGAGTTTTCTTTTAATGGAACCACATTTGTTATTTTAACGTGTGTAGACTTGATTGCTTTGTCTGTTTTTTTAGTGGTTGCTGCTCCCGGGTCTTTAATAGGCACATTCTGTACAACCGGTTTTATGGTTTGTGTTGTTGGCGCAGTTGTTTCCTTTTTTACTGTTGGTGCGGTTTGAGCTTTTACTCCTGCAAAAATTAACAGGGAACTGAAAAATGCAAGTACTTTTTTCATGTTAGTAATTTTAGATGATGAATAGTATTTGTGTGATTAAAAATTTGTCCAGCTTCCGCCGGTTTCTGCATCGTAGCCATACTTGTTTGAAACGGTGGGGGCACCTTTACCAGTTTGATAGTAAGTCCATCCGATTCTTGTTGCCTGCAGACTAACGGTTGTAGTCATTGTACCATTACAGCCCATTGCTTCTGCACAGCTGAGCACTCTTATTTTTTCCATCTTAATAATGTACAGCGGCTGAGGAGTCATACCCATCTGCATTACATTTACCTGGCCGGTTAACAGCATTTCACCATTAGCCAATGCTCTTTTTAAATCAGCCGATGCACCGGAAATGTTCATTGTGAAACTGAGCTGCGTGTTGTTTTTACCTCCTGAGTTTGTTGAAAGGCCCTGCATCCATCTTTCAAAACCTTTTACCACGGCATCGCCATTGATTTGTTTGCCACCTGCATCAGTAAGCCTGATGTACACATCCTGTTTTTGAGCAGTTGCAAAAACGGGGATTAAGAAAAGGAGGAAGATAATTGTACGCATGATTGTTGATTTAAAGTGATTTTATTGTTTTGATTTATATAAGTGAAAATGTTCGCTTACATGTTTTAGTTTTTGCAATCAGGAATAAGATCATTACTCAATTTTACCATATGCTTTATCATCGAGCCATAAAATCCGAAACCCTTTTATGCAGGAGAAATAAGCATTGAATGTTCTTGGCTTTCCTTCCATATCAGAAAATGAAATCTGCCAGTTACTGGGTAACGAAAATTTGCCGTTTGATTTTACACTTTGAAATTTAATGTTACCAACCATGCCACTCGCAACACCCAAATCCCATTTGTATGTATTACCCGCTGTAAACAGAAAATTTTCTGCCGATGCATGTGTTGCCGTACCTGCATCAAAACCAGTATTGACATTTACGTATTGAACGGATCCGCTGAAATTATTTGTCCATTTGCCTGTAAGGTCAGAGGCCGCAATGGCAAACTTGTTACGAAAAGCCATGTTCTCCATCTTCTCCCAGCCATAGGTTGTTTGATGATAGGCGCCGAATTCCTGCTCAAACGAATTTTTATCAGGTGTAATAAATTCCAGGTATCTGCCACTTCCATTGGAGTAATTCATTTTGAATAACACAACATGCACCGTTCTGCCGGTTCCATTTTCTGTCATATCAGCTTCTGCAAATTCAATGGATTGCCAACCGGTAAGTGGCTTAAACTCAAAATTTGAGGCACTGCTGTATCGGGGAGCTACTAAAATATTCCATGCATTTTTTAATCCATCCATCACTACTGAATTGTATGCATCAGCCTGTTTGTTTGGATAGTGAACCAAAACCCTTGTTGTTCCTTTTGTTACTTCCACCCAATTTTCCTGTGCTGTAGCTGTCCATCCATCATCAAAGTTGGTGGTAGTAAAGGCAAAGCCGGAATTTGTAACGGGCGGGGTTGGCTGTTGCACAACTTCAGTCTGGTTAGTTTGAATAACCGGCTCGGTTGGTTGCTGTGTTTGCTGTGTTTCAGTAGGGGTTGTTTGAATTGTGCCGGTAGTGTTTCCGCCTCCGTTTTGTACAGGAGCAGAGGCTGCTTCAGCAAAATACAGCCAGGTTTCTTTTGCATTCATTGAGAAATACATGATGAGATTGCGGTTATTTTTTTGCAGCCAGGCATACTTGTTATCTCCTTCTATAACTGAAATAGCCCATCCCTGGTCAGAAAGATTTTTTACCAGTGAATCTGCATTAAAGCCACCGGCAGGTAATACAAGCACTTCGGGTGATGATACTGTGATGTTAGCTTTCTTACTTTCCATTTCCAGTAACATCTTTGC
>JBEBHT010000276.1:0-5720 GCA_040081135.1 Lacibacter sp.
GATAAAGAATATAAAACAGATACCTCGCATCTGGGCTTGCCCGTAATCGATTTTGAACTCATCGAAACTATCTATCCCCAAACTGATATAGAATTATTTGTAGGTGCATCATTCACCAAGCTGAACAGATCCCGGATGAAAATGTACAATGCTGCAAAAGCAAAAGGATACAAATGTGCCAGTTATATCAGTTCAAAAGCGTTCATATGGCATAATGCGGAAATAGGTGAAAATGCATTTGTTCTGGAGAATAACGTCATTCAGCACAAGGTAAAAATTGGCAATAATGTAATATTATGGAGTGGAAATCATATTGGACATCAAACTATTATTGAAGACAATGTTGCCCTCTCTTCACATTGCGTTATTTCCGGTTTTTGTACAATTGGAGCCAACTCATTTCTTGGGGTAAACTGTACTTTTAACGATAAAATAAAACTGGGGAAAGACAACTTCGTTGGAAGTGGTGCTTTAATTATAAAAAATACAGAAAACGGCAAGTTAATGATTGGTGCCCCGGCTAAACCTTCTGCCATCAGTACATACGATTTCTTTAAAATCCCACAATTATCAATATCGGCAAACTAAAAAATACTTAGATATTTTTGCAATTACTAACCAAAAAGCTAACACTACAGTGAAACATTTAAACCATCATTTGCATGATTAAGTTCCTTGATATAAAAAAAATCAATGAGCAGTATGCACAGGAGCTTAAATCTGCGGCCTCAGATGTCATTGATTCAGGCTGGTTTTTACTGGGAGAAAAGGTAAAATTATTTGAAACCCACCTTAAAGAATTTATTGGTGTGAAGCATGCCATTGGTGTGGCAAATGGTTTAGACGCACTGCGCCTGATTTTGAATGCGTATATAAAAATGGGCATCTTAAAAGAAGGCGATGAAATAATTGTACCGGCTAATACATACATCGCAAGCATCCTTGCTATTACAGATAACCGTTTAACGCCCGTTTTAGTTGAACCCGATATTGAAACTTACAATCTTGATATTTCAAAAATTGAAGAACATATTACCAGTCGCACCAAAGCAATTATGGTCGTTCATTTATATGGACGGATCGGCTGGTCAGGGCAATTAACAGAACTGGCAAAAAAATACAATTTTAAAATTATTGAAGATAATGCCCAGGCTATTGGAGCATCCTACAATGCTATAAAATCAGGCGCATTAGGCGATGCAGCAGGATTCAGTTTTTATCCTGGAAAAAACTTAGGTGCACTTGGTGATGCAGGCGCAGTTACAACCAATGATGCAGAACTGGCAGACATTGTACGTGCATTGGCCAATTATGGTTCGCATAAAAAATATGAAAACATTTACCAGGGTTTAAACAGCCGGCTCGATGAAATACAGGCTGCTTTTCTTACTATTAAACTCAAGTACTTAGAAAAAGAGAACCAATACCGCCGCCAAATAGCCAATTACTATATATCAAATATTAGTAACCCCTCACTCATTTTACCTACTTCTCCTGAAAATGAAGAGGAACATGTTTGGCATTTATTTGTTGTGAGGACAAACAACAGGGATCATCTGCAAAAATATCTTGAAAACAAACAGATACAGAGCTTAATTCATTATCCAATCCCGCCTCATAAACAGGCGGCCTATATTGAATTAAAACACCTAAGTTTACCTGTGACAGATGAAATTCATAACCATGTTTTAAGTTTACCTATCAGCCCGGTATTAACCCAAAAAGAAATTATTGAAATTGTGGAAATAATCAATCAGTACAACCAAACAATTGTTTTATAAATTCCAGCGCTCTTTCCTTACCCAAAAAACAATGGAAAAATCGAACTCATATAAGCAGATTGTGAAAGCTACCGGCATATTTGGCGGAGTTCAGTTTGTGAATATAATACTGAGTATTATACGGTCAAAGTTCGTAGCTGTTTTGCTGGGTACCAATGGTGTTGGTTTAATGGGTTTATTTACTGCTACAACAACCATGATAGCCTCTGTATCAAACCTGGGAATTGGGTTCAGTGCAGTTAGAACCATTTCAGAATCCTCCGCATTGAAGGATGAAAGCCTGTTGAGCAGAACAATCATTACACTGAGAAGATGGGTAAATTTTACAGGGCTGGCAGGAGCAGTTATCACTCTTGCACTATCACAAAAATTAAGCGAGTGGACCTTTGGAAATGGCAAATACACCTGGGCCTTTGTCTGGCTTTCTGTAACATTATTTCTACAGGCTTTAACAAGTGGGCAATTGGCTTTACTGCAAGGCTTACGAAAGCTGAAACAACTTGCCAAAGCAAACGTGTTGGGATCTTTCCTTGGACTTTGTCTATCACTCCCACTTTATTACTTTTTTAAAATTGAAGGGATTGTTCCTGCAATTATACTTACAGCCTGTATTAACTTAATACTCTCCTGGTACTTCTGCCGGAGTATTGCAGTAGAAAAAACAGAAATCTCATTTAAACAGTCATTCAAAGATGGAATTGACATGGCTAAATTGGGCAGCGTTGTAATGATAACCGGTTTTGCCTCGGCAGGTGTTATGTATGTAATCAGAATGTATGTCAGCAGAACTGGTGGCCTTGAGCAAGTAGGTTTATATGCTGCAGCCTGGGCCATTCTCAGCGGCTATGTTGACATGGTTTTCACTGCTATGGGAACTGATTATTTCCCCCGTTTATCTGAAGTAAACACAGATAATCAGAAAATTAAAACATTGGTTAATGAACAGGCAGAGATGGCCATTTTGATATTAGGCCCTATCCTATTATTAATGTTTGCAACTCTGCCGATTATGGTTAAAGTACTTCTCACAAGTAGTTTTTTGCCGGTAATTGGGCTAATACAATGGGCACTAATAGGAATTTTGTTTAAGGCCGGTTCCTGGTCTGTAGCATTCATTCTGCTGGCTAAAGGTGATCGAAGGTTGTTTTTTGTTTCAGAGATGATTTCAAATATAATTATCCTTTTAAGCAGTATTTTTTTCTACCATTTTTTTAACCTGAACGGTTTGGGAATAGCATTTATGTTCAGTTATTTCTTTTACCTGGCTTTGATATTAGTTATTGCAAAAGTAAAATATAATTTTTCGTTCAATATTGGATTTATTAAACACTTTGCAGTTCAGTTTATCCTTACCTCAGCTGCCTTTCTATCAGTTATGTATTTCGCATACCCAGTTGCATACATCCCTTGTAGTTTTTTGCTGTTTATATCTTCGTATTATACATACCATGAATTAAATAAAATCATTGATATGAAAAGCATTGTTCAAAGAATTAAAAATAAATTTCACAAATGAATCCGGCTAACCCTTTGGTTTCAATTATTATAGTCACCTATAACTCCGCTGAATTTATTCTGGATATGTTTGAGAGTGCAAAAAACCAAACATATTCAAATATTGAACTGATTATTACTGATGACAACTCCACTGATTGCACGATTGATCTGTGTAAGAAATGGCTTGCAGAAAATTCACGCCTTTTCAGTAACACAAAACTAATTGAATCAAAAATTAATACAGGCACCTCGGCAAATTTAAACAGGGGAATTCTTGCATCATCAGGAGACTGGGTCAAATTTATTGCAGGAGATGACTACTTATATCCGGATTGCATCTCCGAATTTATAAAAAAATCAGTCGAAAAACCAGGGGTTGTTTTTATCTTTTCTACCGTTGCAAGAAACGGGGTTCCATTTAACAGGAAAGAATATAAAGCATTTTTTGAAAGCACAAATGCCGAACAGTATAAAGCCCTTCTAAAAGAAAACATCCTCCCGGCACCGGCTACTTTTATTAAACGTGAAACAATTATAAAACTTAATGGTTTTAATGAAGAATTCAGATTATTAGACGATTATCCATTTTTTTTGAAAGCCTCAAAAACAGGTATAAAATTTGATTTTATTGAGAAGCCGCTTGTTTATTATCGTACACATGAAAACAGCACATCAATTCAAATAACCAAGTTTAATCTCAAATACATCAATGATCTCCGTAATTTTTATAAAATACAGTATTTGAAAGATTTAAAGGAAAATAAACTATTCTTTTATTATCTGCATTATAAATTGGACTTTTTAACCCTTAAGCTAGTTCTTCTCAAAATTATAAAAAGACCAAAAACCTACTATTCAATACTTTTCTGGTTTAGTGCATTATACTGGAAGCTACGAGTAACTAACAGGCTTGAAACACGCCAATTAAACTAATACTTATGACATCACTTCCTGTCGGACCATGTAGTGGCATATCTCAACGTACTAAACAAGTTCATTTATAATACCTGTTAATGAATTCTTTATAGAAACTAAATGTTCAACTGATGCCTAACTCTGTATTTGCAAATGTATAAAACTGAAATAAAATATTCTTTTGCTGATTATTTACCACTCTTTTTAGTATTATGCTTTAGTGGAAATCCTATTTTCACTTCAACACAATATGCAAAACCACTTTTTATTCTTTTCGCTGTATCATTTATACTATTTGTTTTAAGTCGCATATCATCAAAAAATCTAAATAAACCAATAATTCGTCTACTCACAATAATTTCCTGTATTGTTGTTTTAAGTGTGTTTCAAAAATATTCTCTCGGTACAGTATCATACCCTGGAGTAATTGCACTTACATTAAAAATTACAATTGGTTTATTTTTGATGCTGTACTATCAGAGAAAACAAATCAGTGTTTTTCATTTGTACATAAATCTCTTAACTGTTCTAACAATTCTAAGTCTTCCTTTGTTCGCTCTGAATTTTTTTACGTATGTCGGGGTTTATCTGCCTTTTAATGATTCTAAAACACTTTTCTTTTACACCTCCTTCAATGCACCACTTGATGAGATAAGAAATTCGGGAATGTTTTGGGAACCGGGGGCCTTTGCAGGCTATCTGATTTTAGCATTGCTATTTATCATATTGAACAACAGAAAATTTGTAATTGGAGATTTTAAGAAACAAGCAACCTGGTTACTTATTGGTTTACTCACAACAATGTCAACAACAGGATTTCTTGTTTTAGCAATAATGATTTTTATATACGTCTTTCAAAATTACAAATATGGCAGAGTGATAGTATTGCCGATTGTCTTTTTTATCAGTATATATGCCTACAATAATCTGGAATTCTTAAATGTGAAAATTGAAGAACAGTATTCGTCGGCTACGGAAATGGAAACAGGCGATGTATCCAATACCAGATTTGGCTCTTTAAACATGGATATTCAATATATAATGGATCAACCATACACAGGGAATGGGTTAGACAATAAAACACGTTATCGTTTTCATCCCTGGCTGAATGAGGATATTGGTCATGGAAATGGCATGTCAAATTTCTTAGTGTATTGGGGCATCCCCTTTTTCTTACTTTGGGTTTTTTGTACTTTTAAATTCGCATTCAACTATTCTGAATCAATAGGAATCTCAATAATTTTTACTATCATTCTTCTGCTGGCATTACAGGGGGAGCAATTTTTAAACTATCCGATTTTTTTACTGTTTTTTACAGCACCCGCTATCCCACTTGTTCGCTATGAAGATAAAATTAGTCTTGATCTTGTTTAAATACTTTGCAAAAAATATAATACTAAATGCAACAAACCATCCTCGAAAAATAAATGAATATAACCTATGCGCATTCTCTGGATTACTCACGACCCAATAAGAACTTCAATTGAACAAGGCCATTCATCTAGTGGCTTCTGGAAGGAGTCATTA
>JBEBHT010000277.1:0-5708 GCA_040081135.1 Lacibacter sp.
GCTAAGAAAGCAGTGAAAAAAGCAGCTCCTAAAAAAGCAGCTCCAAAGAAAAAAGTCGCTAAAAAGAAATCTGCACGTAAGCCAAATGCAGCCTTCATGAAAGCACTTACTCCAAGTGCTGATTTAGCAGCCGTTATTGGAAGTAAACCATTACCACGTACAGAAGCGGTGAAAAAAATATGGGTTTACATCAAAGCAAATAAATTGCAGGATGCTAAAAACAGACGTAACATTAATGCTGATGCTAAACTGAAACTCGTGTTCGGTGGAAAAGCACAGGTATCAATGTTTGATATGGCGAAGCATCTGTCAAACCATTTGAAATAAGAATGGGTATTGAATATTTTAAGGGCATCAACAGATGCCCTTTTTTTATTGCCTGTAGTTTTTATTCAAACATCCAGAGTAAGATTGGTTGCTTGCTTTTGTCAATAAACCCTGCAAGTGTTTGCAGAAAATTTGGAGATACAGTCGGGCATCCATTACTCAAACAAATAGGATAAGGCGATACTTCGTTATCGGGTACGCAACTGTGTGCATGTAAAACCACAAACCGCTCAAATGCTTTGCTGTTGCTGCTTTCAAGGCCATGCAGTTTATAAGCCAGCCCGAAACGACCGTAATATTTTTTACCGATTTTATATTTTCCCAATGAAGAGCAGTTACAGCCAACAGTATTTCCGTATTCTCTTTTGCTGAAAAAAGAATTACCACAGCTGCCATGTGTTACCAATGCTTTATGTATGATTTTGCCTGCTTTTAAATCATACACATAGAATCTGTTTTCACCACTCTCTTTCTTCATGTCAATTAAATAACAGATGGACTGATTGTATCCGTTACTGGCTGCATATTTTTTTAAATGGCTTGCAAAATCTGCAACACGTTTTGTTTCAGTTGATTCTTTTTTTAAAGAGATAGCTGTTGAAGAAGCTCTTTCAGGTGTTGAATTTTTATTGTCTG
Source organism: Lacibacter sp. (assembly GCA_040081135.1). Lineage (GTDB taxonomy): Bacteria > Bacteroidota > Bacteroidia > Chitinophagales > Chitinophagaceae > Lacibacter. The sequence goes on from JBEBHT010000277.1 coordinate 964, forward strand.
TTTTGTTTGAACAGGTAATTAACAGAATAGCAGTGGCGACAAAAAATGTTTGTTGCAGCATGGTTTGATGGATTACAGAGTGGAGATGATAGAACGCTCCGAATCCATAAAAGATGTTGCAGTAGAATCTTAAAAATGCGTTAATGCTTTTCAGTAAATCATCAGCAAAAAAAGCAGCAGATAATTTTCTGCATTATACATTCACAATTAAAACAGGAATGTTTACTTCATGTCGAACCGCTTCAATTGTTTCACCAAATACATAGTCTTTTAATCCCTTGTGACGGTGGGCTCCCATAATCAACAGGTCGGATTTGCTTTCTTTTACAATCCGCACAATTTCCTTTATACGGTTATTGTACCCGAGGGCAATCGAGGTTTTGTAACCCTGCAACTCAAGGGTGGAAGCATAATGTTCCAGCCGTTGCCTGTCTTTACGGGTTTCATCATCATCACTTGCTTCCCCAAGAAGCCTGGCCGGTGCTGATTCAACAATATGCAGGAAGATATAACCGGCCTCTTTCCGCCCCTGGTTAAGTGCATAGGCAATGAGCTTTTCATCGTTTTCAGAAAAGTCGAGTGCAACAGCAATATTATTCACTGCCGGAACAGAGAGGTTTGTTAAGGATGGTATGGCGCTATGCATTTTGATGTTGTCTTTATTTAATTGTTTCCGCACCATTGGCAGCAATGTCATTGTTAAGAACAGCCAGATAAAACCAAGCGCAATGATGGGTATGAAGAATTTCCAGAACCACATTCCATCCTCTGTAAATACTACAATGATTTCCTGCACAACCAACCGCACATTTAAAAATACAAGTACAGCAGCTACAGCCCATGCTGCAACTTTTACCCAGAGTTTTATGGCAAACTCACCCATGGTGTTTTTATCGCTTACAAAATGTATTAATGGAATTACTGCAAAGCCTAACTGTAAACTGAGGATCACCTGGCTGAAGACAAGCAGGTCATCTACTTTTTCTTCACCATAAACAAGGATCACAATCACAGCAGGTATAATGGCAATCAACCTTGTAAGTAAACGGCGCAGTAAAGGATTAATACGAATACGTAAATAACCTTCCATTACAATTTGCCCGGCCAGGGTTCCGGTAATGGTACTGCTTTGTCCGGCAGCAATCAACGCAACAGCAAAAAGTATGGGGGCGAGTTTTGTACCAAGTAAGGGAGCTAATAACTGGTGTGCATCTTCAATTCTTGCAACCTGTGTATTCCCTGTTTTAAAGAAAACAGTAGCAGCTAAAACAAGGATAGCAGCATTTACAAAGAAGGCCGCATTCAGTGCAATGGTACTGTCGATAAAATTAAATTTCAGGGCCCGCTTTATACTTTGTTTGTCTTCTCCAATCTTTCTTGTTTGTACAAGTGCAGAATGTAGATACAGGTTATGCGGCATTACAGTGGCACCAATAATACCAACTGCAATATATAAGGCCTGATCATTTAATGCTGTTGGAATAAAGCCCACAGCCACTTCTGAAAGCGATGGTTTTGATAGAAAGATTTCAATTAAAAACGATCCGCCGATAATGGCCACAAGGGTAATAATAAAAGCTTCCAGTTTACGGATGCCATAATTCTGTAACCATAATAGAAGCAACGTATCAAACACGCTGATTCCCACGCCCCAGATCAATGGCAAGCCCGTGAGCAGATAAATACCCAATGCCATTCCCAATACTTCAGCAAGATCGCAGGCTGCAATGGCAATCTCAGCCAGAATGTATAAACAGAAATTAACCACGGGAGGATAAGCTTCTCTGTTTGCCTGTGCAAGATCTCTGCGACGAACAATTCCCAACCTTGCACTCAAACTTTGCAGCAATAAAGCCATGAGATTACTCATCAGCAAAACCCAGATGAGCTGATAACCAAACTTGGCACCTCCCTGCAAATCAGTTGCCCAGTTACCCGGATCCATATAACCAACACTTACAAGATAAGCAGGTCCTGCATAAGCAAGTATACGTCTCCAGCCTTTTTGGGGCTTGGTAGTATCAACTGAACCGTGTACTTCGCTTAATGAATTTTCAGGGTGCTGCATTTTTTCTTTCATTTAAACGGTTTTTACAAATATGTTTTTTGCCAGGTGATCGCTGAGTGTGGTGAGCGGTTGATTGCGGATTTTTATTTCAATAGAACCATCAAATAAAAAGCGTTGTTTGATTTCAAGTTTTGTGCCGATGCCGATCTTTTTTTGCCGCAGCATTTCCAGCAGGTTACTGCTCTGGTCACCAACTGCTGTAACAACTGCTGCCTGCTGTTCCTTCAATTCATGAAGACTGATATTGCTGGCTGCTTCCATCTTTCCGTTTCGGTCGGGGATAGGATCACCATGCGGATCTGCTTTAGGATAGCCGAGAAAGGCATCAAGCCGTTCTGTTAATTCATGGCTGCTTACGTGTTCAAGCTGCTCTGCAATTTCATGCACAGCATCCCATTCAAATTTTAATTTATCAACTAAAAAAAATTCCCAGAGCCTGTGCCTGCGGATAATACTCAACGCAAGTTTCTTTCCGTCTGCATTCAGCTTTACACCATAATAAGGTTCGTAATGCAATAGTTTTTTTTCTTTTAATCGCTTCAGCATGTCGGTTACAGAAGCCGGTTTGGTGTGCAGCTCTTCCGAAAGTTCGTTGGTAGTAACGTTACTGTCTGTTTGCTGCAGCCGCCAAATGGCTTTGATATAATTTTCTTCAGCAGTCGAAAAATTCATATGGAATGAAATTATAATTTAGACAAATCTAAAAATTTATTTTTAAAACAAACGTTTTTTGGTGAGAATTTTGATTCACACACAAAACCTTTACTTTTAGTATTCTGTACAACACTGATATATGAACAAAAAATGGATATGGCTTTTGCTGATAGTTGTTTTTGCAGCCTGTAAAGCCAAAAAACCAAAGACTATAACGGATGAAGATCTTACTGTAGCTGACTTTATTGCACTGGCGCCGTCACTTACATTGCCGGTTTCGGTAAATGATTCAATGCTGATTAGAAAAGAAAAAGACTCTGCGCTCATCAATCAAACAGCGTTTAAAACATTCCTGACAGATACGGTGTTTAAAAAGTTTTATCCGCAAACAAAGCAGCTCAAACTTTATCTTGTTGGTAAGGCAACAGATGACAAGAAAGGAAATTATATCATTGTAAAGTCAGTGAATGGAAAGAGTCGTGGTACACAGCTGTTCTATTTTACAAAGAAAGATACTTACCTGGGTGGTATGAAACTGATTGACAACCTTACTAAAAGCACAGGCAGGTATTTCCGAATCGATAACCGGTTCAATATTTCCATGATCCAGGAAAAAAGGGTGGCCACCGGAGAAATATGGACGAATGAAACGATTTATTTCATGAACGATAGTGGCAGGTTCATCATTGCCATGACCAACAGCAATGAAGATTTAAGTGATGAAATCATGGGTAATCCCATTGATACATTTGCAAAGAAGAATAAATTTTCTGCCGATTATACTTCTGATAAAAAGAACCTTGTTTCCATCCGTGATGGATCATCAGCAAAAACATTCCAGCTTTTTATCCATTTCAGTAAGCAGAACGGCGAATGCATTGGAGAGATAAAAGGTGAAGGAGAATGGATTGATAAAACAAGAGGCATTTTCAGGGATGGCAACAGCGACTGTGCCATTGAATTTAACTTTGGATCTTCGTCAGTTACCATCAAAGAACAAAACGGGTGCGGTTCTTACAGAGACATTACCTGTTTTTTTGAAGGTTCATACCCCCGGAAAAAAGAACCGGTTCAGCCAAAAGCAAAGTCAAAATCAAAAAAGAAAAAATGAGCAATCGCCAGTTGATCAGTTCGGGTTCACCATGGGAAGACGTTGTGGGATACTCAAGAGCAGTACGGGTTGGAAATCTCGTGGAAGTTGCCGGCACCACAGCTGTTGACGGAGACCAGGTTATTGGAGAAGGAAATGTTTATGAGCAAACCCGCTTTATCTTCCAAAAGATCAACAAAGCATTACAGGAAGCAGGCTCTTCAATGGAGCATGTTGTAAGAACAAGAATGTACATCACCGATATTTCGAAATGGGAAGAAGCAGGAAAAGCCCATGGCGAGGTATTTAAACAGATAAAACCTGCTTCAACCATGGTGGAAGTATCAGCTTTGATAGACTCCCGTTTATTGATTGAAATTGAGGCAACCGCCATTATACCAAACCTTTGATGTGCATAAACCTGAGGCTTGAAAAGAGCTGATTTTCAATTTTTCAGGTTATATTGCGGCCCTTTTAGCAAACTAATTCCATTATGTCGTTTAATAATTTTAAAGTTCCGTACCAGGCTGATAATGAATATTCAAAAAGGGTGGCTTATTTCTCCATGGAATTTGCTGTACATCAGCCCTTAAAAATTTACAGTGGTGGTCTTGGCTTTTTAGCCGGTTCTCATATGCGCAGTGCCTATGAACTCAAGCAGAATTTAATTGGTATTGGCATTTTGTGGAAGTATGGGTATTACGACCAGGCCCGCAACCAGGATCAAACCCTGCAGGTACAGTGGAACGAAAAAATTTATAATTTTTTAGAAGATACAGGCATTAAATTCCAGATCAATATTCATGAGCACCCGGTTTGGGTTAAAGCATGGTATCTGAATCCGGAAACCTTCAAAAGTGCTCCGATGTTTTTATTGAGCACAGATTTGCCTGAAAATGATTACGTATCACAAACCATCTGTCACCGTTTGTA
>JBEBHT010000278.1:0-5655 GCA_040081135.1 Lacibacter sp.
CTCCTGCAATAATAACAAGAGAGCTATATCGGTAAAGTGAATATATGCTTTTCATATTCAGAACAATACTCTCATAGGACTTATCGATACGGCATTTAATAATTTCATTGGGATCCACAGCTCCCAAAAAAACTGAATCTTTCAATTTCAACAATACATTTACTCTCTTTTCAACAATTACATTGTTGTGAGCCAAATGCTTTATACTTGAATTGTTCAGATAAAAAACACCATTTGTGATGCTTGAAAACCAGAGCCCTCCTTCATAATCCTTTTCTATAGATGTAATATGAAGCCCTTTGAAATACTCACTCAGAATTTTCCCCTCTTTGTCCTGAATTATCAACCCGTTTCCCGTTGCTATATAATAATTGCCATCTATTTCTTCTATATCCTCAACCGAAAAAAAAGTTTTTTGTACTTGAAAACTTCCTTTAGTTGAAATCTTCACTATGCAGTCTCTGGAATAAAAAATCATTTCTCCATTGGACAAAAGTCTGAGCCTGCAACGCTCAGGTAAAACTAAATGCGGAACTACAATATTTAATTTCCCTGTCTTAAGAAAAATAGTAAACTCGGTTCTTCTTTCATTTGGGCCCCGACTATTAAATTTGGAGTTGTAAGTAGTTATGCTTGTATAGAACTCGTTGCCTGTAGTCTGGAAGGATGAAATCTTCGCTGTTCTTTCAATCTTAAATAAATTTTCAACCTTTCCTTTTTCAGTAATCTTAATATAAGAAGGCCCCGTTGCAGATACATGCAAAACATCAACACTATCAACATAAATACCAGTAATAACTCCGGGCCTGATGGCTTTAATCAACTGGTCATTCCACCTGTAAACTTCAAATTTTCCGTTTTCATAATAAAACAACTGCCCGGAAAAAGAATAGGCCCAGATTCTTTTTTTTACATCTTCATATAATCCTAAAATTGAATTATCAGGCAGATTAAAGGTTTCAAATGTATAGCCATTATACCTGCACACACCATGATCGGTTGCAAACCACATATAATGACGGGAATCCTGCAATACCTGGTACACTTCTGAGCTGGGCAATCCCTCTGATGGAGTAAAGTTTTTAAAATTGTAACGTAACTGCTGAGAAAAGGAGTTTACAGAAAAGAACAGGTTACCTAAAATAAAACAAAACAAGATGAGGTATAGCTGTCGCTGTAATGGCATGTTTAAAATTACACATTTAAGAATTCCAGAAATCTGTTCATCCCTTTCCGTTTCTCTTCATCCAGAACGTAATTGATATTATTGGTATAATATTTTTTGAGATCGTAGGAGGAAAATTTCTGTTCTTCGGCAATTTCATCGAGCTTCTGCATACCAGCAGCATTGGCTTCATTAAAGGTTTCGATCCATTCTTCGCTCATGGGTTTTAAACTCACCCACACGGCAAATACAAATGGCAGAGAAGTCATGGCACGCCATTCATTGGCAAGGTCGTAGATATAAGTTGAGAGACGTCGTTGCTCTAAAGCCCGGTCACCAATTACAACTGCACCGGTTGTTCCGCTGATTTTTGTACGGTAGCTTTCATCTTTTGCATCAACCAGTACTGGATTGATACCCCAGAATTCTTTCATCAGCACTTTTGCCAGTGCAACGGAAGTGCGGCTCTGGTAATCGAGGTAAACAGTGGTAATATCTTTCACCGGCACTTCGCTGAATAAACAAACGGAAGCCACTTCATAATCGGATGCAATACAGTAATCGCTTACAATATAATATTGAGGCAGATCGTGCAGCAAAGCCACAGGCACCAAACCCACATCCACGGCACCGCTTTTCAGCATATCAGCCACTTTCGCCGGGTAATCAGGAATCAGCTCATGCGTTTCCAGGAAAGCCTCCGACTGCATCCCATACATCATGGGTTTTGTGTTTAAATAACTGACTGCTCCAACTTTTATCTTCTTCAATTCATTTACTTTTGCGCTGCAAAGAAAAGGTTTTTTTGCCGGAGCCTGTACAGAAAGGATTTTATGCAGAATTACCTGTACAGGAGAAAGTTGATGCACGAAATCACACAACCACAAACTATAAACTATAAACTACAAACTTTATAAACTTCTTCATGGAACTTCAAAACCTTACAGCCATTTCCCCGATTGACGGACGTTACCGTAATCAACTCCAGCAACTGGATCTTTATTTTTCTGAGTTTGCACTCATCCGTTACCGTGTGCAGGTGGAAGTGGATTATTTTATCTTCCTTTCTGAAAAGAAGTTTTTCAAACTCTCAGCCCAGCAACAGAAAGCTTTAAAAGAAGTGGTCTCATCTTTTTCAATAGAGAAAGCAGCTGAAATAAAAAATCTCGAAAGCATCACTAATCATGATGTAAAAGCAGTGGAATATTTTCTGAAAAAAGAACTGGACTTTCTGCAGCTGTCTTCTCTCAAGGAATGGATTCATTTTGGTTTAACCTCACAGGATATTAACAATACCGCCATTCCTCTTTTATGGAAAGATGCTCTTGAAAATGAACTGATGCCGGCGTATTCAAATCTGCTCATCCGTTTGCGTTCATTAGCAAAAGACTGGAAAGATATTCCCTTGCTTGCCCGTACACACGGACAGGCCGCCTCTCCTACCAAACTTGGAAAAGAGATCATGGTATATGTAGAGCGTTTGGAAAATCAACTGCAACTATTATCGGTGTTACCAACCACAGCAAAGTTTGGCGGTGCTACCGGTAATTTCAATGCACATCATGTAGCTTATCCAAAAACTGACTGGATCAAATTCGGAAATGAGTTTGTAGAAAAGAAATTAGGATTACAACGTCAGCAGTTTACCACACAGATTGAACATTACGATAATCTTGCTGCACAGATGGACAGCATTAAACGCATCAACACCATCTTAATTGATCTCTGCCGTGATATCTGGACCTACGTATCGATGGATTATTTCAAACAAAAAATCAAGAAAGGTGAAATTGGCAGCAGCGCCATGCCACATAAAGTAAATCCGATTGATTTTGAAAATGCAGAAGGAAACCTCGGTATTGCCAATGCTTTGTGGGAACATCTTTCGGCCAAGCTTCCTGTTTCAAGATTACAGCGTGATTTAACCGATTCAACTGTATTAAGAAATATTGGCGTTCCTTTTGCACACTCTGTTCTTTCCTTGAAATCAATTGAAAAAGGATTGGGCAAATTGCTGCTGAATGAAGACAAGATCAAACAGGACCTGGATAACAACTGGGCAGTTGTGGCCGAAGCCATTCAAACTATTTTAAGAAGAGAACATTATCCCAATCCATACGAAGCATTGAAAGATTTAACCAGAGGTAATGCCGCCATCACCCAAAAAACAATGCAGGATTTTATTAAGGGATTGAAAGTAAGTGCTGAAGTAAAGAAAGAATTGAAAGCGGTTACACCGTTCAGTTATACAGGAATTAATCCGAAGTATTAGTAGTGGATAGCCGATAGTCTTTAGTAGTTAGTTTATCAGTTTCACTATCGGCTTCCGGCTAATGGCTATCGGCTAAGAAACATCTTCAATAAAAAAATATTCCGGTGCTTTGTTTGTAAATAAGCGGATGCTGAGAATATCATATTGAATCCGTTCCCAAACCGGGTATACATTCAGAAATTCTTCCCCGGCATTCATCAGCCGTTCCAGCTTTTTTGCTGTTACACCTTCTTCCGGATGTCCGTAAGTATCTGTAGTGCGTGTTTTCACTTCAATAAAATGAAGAACTCCTTCCCTTTCTGCAATCACATCCAGTTCAAAATAAGAATGTTTCCAGTTGCGGTGCAGGATGGTGAAACCCTGTCCCAGTAGCCATGCAGCCGCCATCTCCTCGCCTTCTTTCCCTGTTTCAAGGTGTTTTGCCATTCCTCTAAAATAACTCATTTCGGCTTATCCACATATTGAGGAAAAAAGCCACTTACACAAAATGAAGTTTGTGGACTTGTTTTTAGTTATTTTTGTCGCTCAACCAAGAATTATGAAGTTTAATAAGAATATCGTTTTCACATTGCTTGCATTGATTGTTGTTGCAGCATTGTACCGCATCCTTCCCAACCGCCCTCTGGGTTTTGCTCCGCAGATTGCCATGGCATTATTTGCCGGTTCAGTGATCAAGGACAGGAAATTTGCCTTTGCGCTTCCACTGATCAGTATGTTCATCAGCGATGCGTTATATCAATCGTTATACAGTTTAGGTCTTTCTTCTATTAAAGGCTTTTATGGCGGACAGCTGACCAACTACATATTGTTTGCAGGTTTAACTGTTATTGGGTTCTTCATTAACCAGAGCAAAGCATGGCAGATTGGTTTAGGCGCATTGGCCGGACCAACTGTTTACTTCTTCATCAGTAATTTCCTGGTATGGATTGGCGGAGGACTTGACATCAATAATCTCCCTTATCCTAAAACAGGAGCAGGATTAACGCTTGCTTATACTGAAGCCATTCCTTTCTATGCAGGCAGTCTTTATGCAACGGTTGTTTTCTGTGCAGTATTCTTTGGTGGATATGCATTGTTGAAAACAGGATTACTGAAAACAAAAACAGCTTAATCATCTTTTTGAATGATAACAGGAAAGCCACTCAATTGAGTGGCTTTTTTCTTTCCCCTTAACAGGTTGCTCCACCCATCCTGCCATAGATTCATTGGTCACAATAACCGGAAAACACATCCAATAGTTTTTATAGCTTGTTGTATTCAAAACTTATCACAATGAAAAAATCAATTTTCTTTTTACTGCTTACCTGCTGCATTACACTCGCCGCTGTTGCGCAAATTCCACTGACAGTAACACCCAGTGGTGGAAATAAAAAAGCATCGGTAACTGAACGTATCGGTTTAACTGATGTAACGATTCATTACGATCGTCCGGGTGTAAAGGGCCGTGAAGGAAAAGTATGGGGAGGTCTTGTTCCGGTTGGTTTTACTGATCCCGGTTTTGGCAGCAGTAAGTCAGCTCCCTGGCGTGCAGGTGCGAATGAAAACACGACTTTTGAATTCAGTACAGATGTGCTGATTGAAGGAAAAAAATTAGCCGCCGGTAAATACGGTTTCTTTATTGCGTATGATCCAACTGAATGTACACTGATCTTCTCTTCCAATTCTACTTCATGGGGGCATTATTATTACAACGATAAAGAAGATGTATTGCGTGTAAAAGTAAAACCGGTTGCAATTGACAAATCAGTTGAATGGCTGAAATATGAATTCATGAATGAAACTGAAAACAGTGCCACTGTTGCTTTGCAATGGGAGAAGCTGATGATTCCGTTTAAAATTGAAACAGATTATATAAAAGAGCAGATTACCTCTTTCAGAAATGAATTAAGAACAGAGAAAGGATTCATCTGGCAAAGCTGGGACCAGGCAGCACAATGGTGTCTGCAGCACAATACCAATTTAGAAGAAGCATTACTTTGGACAGATTCTTCCACCAATAATTTCGGTGGTGAAAGATCTTTTGGTGCATGGAGTACAAGAGCACAGATCCTTGAAAAACTCGATCGAAAAGATGAAGCCGCTGCCATTATGAAAAAAGCAATACCGTTTGGCAGCCTGAACGACCTGCATCAATATGCCAGGACATTGATACAGCTGAAGAAACCTGCAGAAGCACTGGTAGTTTTTAAAATGAATTTTGACAAGAACCCCAATCAAT
>JBEBHT010000279.1:0-5605 GCA_040081135.1 Lacibacter sp.
ATTTAACAGATTGGCTAAAAGGTGATTTTCAAGGACCTTGTCATCTTCTGCTAGTTTTGAATTCGTATACGTCCAATCAATTTTTATTCCTTTTTCATTTACCTCTGTTACATTCATTGTAACATCAAAGTTTGTTAAATAAGTATCAGTTTTCCCCTGAGCCAATTCTTTGGATGTGCTGGTAATCTTGATAGAAAATTTTTCATTGGTTTCCCAAAAAGGTAAAATATTTACTGAATTATCTTCCATCAATTGTGCATTTGATGGGAATGAGATGGTAATGAAAGATAAAAATACAGATAGGATAACGAGAATTTTCTTCATAGATAAAATAGTTTCATGTTTACGGAAAACAAATATATAGTATTGGTATAGTATTAAATAATCGGAGTGTGTATTTACCTCCCTTTAGGGGCGGGGCTATCCTTACACTCTCGGCTTCCACGGTAATTCTTCAACACCCAGTTGATGACCTGTATAACGGGCAAGTACAAATAAGAAATCACTTAAACGGTTGATGTATTTTATCACTAAAGCATCCACAAACATTCCTTCCTGCTGCATATGAACACATAAACGCTCGCAACGGCGGCAAACACAGCGGGCCACATGAATAGTACTTACTGAAACATGCCCGCCGGGAAGTATAAATGATTTCATGGCAGGAATGGCATCGCTCATTTTGTCAATTTCTTTTTCAAGCAGTTTAATATCGCTTTCTTTCAGATCGGGGATTTTCATTTTTGGTTCTTTGTCAGGATCGCAGGCAAGCGATGATCCAACTGTAAACAAACGATCCTGCACTTCTTTCAGAATAGCTTTGGTATGTATGTCAGCCACATGATCACTCACCAAACCAATATAGGAATTGAGCTCGTCAACTGTGCCGTATGTTTCAATACGTATATGACTCTTGGGAACTTTTGTTCCACCAATTAAACTCGTTTTCCCTAAGTCGCCTGTTTTGGTATAAATTTTTAATGCCATCTGATTGTTTTAAGATAGTGGTAACAAAAGTAGCAGCGAAAAGGTTTGAATAAAAAAAGGAGAGTCACAAACTCTCCACATTTTATTGAATACAATCAATACAGTATTTATGAATGAAGAGCCATTTCCTCTCTCAAATGGTCGCTTTCAACCATGCCGTCTCTCAGTCTTACAACACGTTTAGCATAACGTGCAATATCTTCTTCATGTGTAACCAGTACAACGGTATTGCCGAGCTGATGAATATCAGAAATCAGATTCATGATTTCAACTGAAGTTTTTGAATCGAGGTTACCGGTTGGTTCATCCGCTAAAATGATTGATGGATTATTTACCAATGCACGTGCAATGGCCACACGCTGAATCTGTCCACCGCTTAATTCATTTGATTTGTGATGTGAACGATCAGCAAGGTTTACTTTGGTAAGCATTTCCATTGCTCTTTCATTCCGTTCTTTTTTAGGAACACCGGCATAAATCAACGGAAGGGCCACATTTTCTAATGCAGACAAACGGGGTAGCAGGTTGAACTGCTGAAACACAAACCCGATTTCTTTATTACGGATTTCAGCCAGGTCATTATCATTCATCTTGCTTACATCATTCCCATTGAGTACATATTTGCCATCGGTGAGCGTATCAAGACAGCCAAGGATATTCATCAATGTACTTTTCCCAGAGCCGGATGGTCCCATCAGTGCAACAAACTCACTTTTATTAATGTCCATGTTAATCCCTTTTAAAACAGGCAGTTCCTGTTTGCCGAGGTAATAACTTTTGCGCAGATCTTCGAGGTGGATAACAGAACTCATAAGTAAAATGTATTCAGATTATTTTTTAATCACTTTAGGTACCATAAAAAATGCTTCATTTTTCAATGCTGCATTCTGCAAACCTTCTTCTCTTGAAACAGACCCTTTCACTTCATCCTGCCGCAATATATTAATCTCTTCAGTTAAGTGCATCAGCGGTTCAATGCCTGTTGTATCAAGTTCCTGAAGCTTTTCAATAAAGCCAATCATCTGCTGCATATCATTCCGTAAACGGTCTTTTTCCTCTGGTTTAATTTCCAGTCTGGCCAGATTGCTCAGCTTATCAATCAGCTCAAGGTTCACTTCCATCGTTCAAAAGTAAGAAAAAGCATCTTGGGTTGGCTTATTTTGGATGAATGGAAAGAACACGCTGTTTCTGCTGTTTTCCAAAGCTTGGTTCATTTTATAATAAAGTGCCTTTTAAGAATAGAAGAGCCACTGAAAAATAAATCACCAATCCTGTAACATCAACCAGTGTTGCTACAAAGGGAGCTGATGAAACAGCAGGATCGGCTCCGACTTTTTTTAGTACCAAAGGCAGCATGGAACCACTTAATGTGCCCCAGAGCACTACCCCGATCAGGGAAAAACCAACAACAAAGCCAATCTCCTCCCAATTGTTTCCATAAATTTCCGGGGCAATTGAATGCCATATGGCAATACGGATAAAGCCAATAATACCGAGGGATGTTCCCAATAATAATCCCTGCATAATTTCACGCCGCATAACCCTCCACCAATCTGCAAGTGTTACTTCGCCTACGGCCATGGCCTGGATAACAAGAGTGGATGCCTGTGACCCACTGTTACCACCACTTGAAATAATGAGAGGGATAAATAAGGCCAGTACCACTGCTTTTGCAATTTCATCTTCAAAAAAAGCCATGGCTGAAGCCGTTAGTAATTCGCCCAGAAATAATACAATCAGCCAAACAACTCTTTTCTTAAACAGCTTAATAACAGGTGTTTCAAGATAAGGTTCATCCAATGCTTCGGTACCACCCATCTTCTGCATGTCTTCACTAAACTCTTCATTGGCAACCCACAATACGTCATCGATGGTAACAATACCAAGCAGTTTGTTTGTTTTACTTACAACAGGTAAGGCCACACGGTTATTCATCTTAAATGATTCATTGGCTGTTTCCTGGTCATCGAATGCATTGAGTGCAATAAATCGTCCATCCATTAACTCTTCCACTTTTTTATCGGGAGAGGCAAGAATTACATCACGGATGCGCATATCATCAAGTAACTCACCTTTGTCATTGATGATATATAACACGTTAATGGTTTCACTGTCTTTTCCATATTTGCGAATGGTATCAAAAACATCTGCAACAGTATCATGCGGATAAATGTACACGTAGTCGGGTGTCATCAAACGGCCAATACTGTTCTCAGGGTATCCCAGTAATGAAAGGGTGATTTTCCTCTCTTCCGGGTTCAGCAGTTTAATCAATTCTCTTACCACATTGCTGGGCAATTCTTCCAGAAAAGATGTACGGTCATCCGCCGGCAATTCATTCAGCAGCTCAGCTGTTTTAAAAGGCGGCAGTTCTTTAATGATGTGTTTTTGTGTGGGCAGATCAAGGATTTTAAACACACTCACTGCCCGGTGCACACTCATGCTGGCCAGTATCTGGCTTTCATAGTCAGTAAACTCATCCACCAGTTCAGCAACCTCACTGATATTCTGATTGTTGAGGAATTCCTGTATTTCCAGTTTGTCACCCTTTGTCATCAAAGCTTCAAACTGTTCCTTCAACGACACTTCCTGTTCCAGTTCAAGACTCATATATTTCTGCAATTTGGATAAAGTTAGTTTCTTTGATTGAAAGAGGAAATCGTCACATCAAAACTTCGTCATGTTATTAAAAAGTTTATTTATTGCCGAAACAGAAGAAAAGGGCAGGGGCGTTTTTACGCATGAAAAAATTGATGCGGATACGGTTATTGAAATTGCACCTGTACTTGTAATGACAGCCGATGAACGGAAATTGCTTGACCAAACTTTACTCCACGATTATATTTTTGAATGGGGAACCGAAAAAAATAAATGCGCAATGGCACTGGGGTGGGTGCCTGTGTATAACCATTCATACGAAAGTAACAGCGAATATTTTATGGATTTTGATGACGCAACTATGCTCGTAAAAACAGTCAGGGTAATTGAAGCAGGTGAGGAGGTCACAATTAATTATAACGGCAACTGGAATGATGAGAAAAAAGTTTGGTTTGATGTGAAATGAAAATAGTTGCATTAGTGTAACAGCTATTTTTACTTTTCCCCATTTTCTTCAGTGTACTTGCGCAGTCCGGTCACGGAACTAATTTTGCCGCAGTAAAAAAGATGGTCAATTTTTTTTCAACTTTAATGCAAGCTAAGTTCCGGCTCACGGTGGCCGGTTATTTGCGCAATAAAATCTTCCCCGTATTGCTGCTTGCTTCCATGTTTGTTTTCATGGGTATTGTTCAGGGTCAATCATTGGCTGTAACGAATACTATTGAAACTGCAACAGCTACCGATAACAGCACATTTGTGTTACTACAATGGAAAGTGAAGGATAATGTATCCGTTGATCATTATGAAATTGAACGGATGGATATCAATGGCAGTTACAGCACTGTTGCGTTTATTCTTTCAGACAATAACGAAGAAACAAAGCAGTACAAATACAAGGACAAGATCACCGTTCGTGATCTGCATTTGTTTTACAGGATCAAAGCAGTTAACATGAATGGAACAGAAATGTTCAGTGAAGTAATGCCGCTTGATCTTAAATCCACCGGCGATGGTTTGGTAGATATTGAATACAAAAAAGGATCAGATTTTATTACACTGCAACTCCCACGAGCCAAAGGCAGTTATATTTTTCGCTTTTATAATATTGTTGGCCGGATGGTGAAAACAAAAACAGTAAGCGCTTCGCAGAAAAAAATCATGATTGATGATTTGAAGAATGGCTCCTATTTTATTGAAGCATTTCACCCGCAAACGGGGAAGCGATTTTATGCGAAGCTCGTAAAGTAACAGTCTGTTATTTAATTCGTTTCAGTGCCTCTCTTTTACTCAATGGAGAAAGAAGATTGTTTTTTACAAACTGTGTTACCCAGCCGGGATTTGTTTTTGAATATTCTCTCAATGCCCAGCCAATTGCTTTTTGTACAAAGAATTCTTTTGACTTAGCGAGGTGAAGGATATATTTTGACAGCAGTTCTTTGTCTGTTTCTGTTTTATATGCTTTCTGAAACATAATACTGCTTCGCTGTAACCAAATGTTTGATGACCTGTTCCACCTGCCGGTAATTTTTTCTATTTGGTCTGGAAATAATTTGAAGTAGGGCCCTGTAAGATCAGTAGCCGCATGATCTACACTGTCCCACCAGCTTTTGTGCGTGATCATATACTCCATGAGTTGAATCGTATTCTTCTTCCATTCTTTTTTATAACAGGCCAGCAGTTCAACAGCAATATATTGCAGTTCACGGTTGGGATGCTGCCAGCAATCTTTTACAATTTCTTCAACATCAATAAATGGAGGAAGTGATTGTTTGAAATATTCTTTACTCAGTTTACGACGCAAAGGAGTTTTTAAACCATAATAATCAAATTGGTTCAGCATATATGCTTTCATGCCTTTTGCATTAACTGCATCGGCATTTTGTTCAAACGATTCTATGAGAGGAGTGAGATAAGAATGCATAATTCTTTTTTACCACCCAATTCCATAATCTTCACCATGGTTACTGCTGCCTCCCCAAAAGCTGTTGTGTTTCCAGTCGAAATAAATGGCATTGATGGG
>JBEBHT010000280.1:0-5602 GCA_040081135.1 Lacibacter sp.
AAATGATTTTACAGTATATGCAAAAGATGAACAAATTTTTTTCCAGATGCTGCAGCCTGCAAAACAGGCAGGCATTAAAAACATGAATACCCTTCCTGCGTTTCCGGGAAATGCAATAGGATTTTTTACAGGTATCAGTGCAATTGGTACCAAGTTCCAGGATGCAAAAGTTATGGGTCCGCAAAGTCAGTTGAATGCAATAGCTCCTGCACCTGTAACAGGAACACTGTTGTTTTATTTTTCAAATTAATAAGTACAGATGCTAATCGTATGTAAGTAATTAGTTGCCAAATGACAGAAATTGGATCGGTACAGTAAGTGGAGAAGTAAATAATTTTTATTGTTCAGTTTGAAACAAACAGATTTATTGTAATGAAGAAATGGGTTTGGATAGCGGTAGTTTCTTTAATTGTACAGGCTGTTAATGCGCAGCCGGTTGAAAGAACAACCCTTGGTGATGTTGATTTTGGCTGGGCACATAATTCAGTAAATACGGTCGTCTTCAGAAAAAATTCACTGGTTACCTGGAAGGATACACAGTTCATTGCATTTTATAATGAACAGCGTTTTGTAGTAATTGGAAAGAGAAAACTTGGCACAGCAAATTGGCTGTTTCAGCAAACTGTTTACAAAGGCAATACAACAGATGCACATAATATGATCAGCATCATGATTGATGGTGCAGGATATTTACATCTGTCATGGGATCATCATAACAATGCATTGAATTACTGCAGGAGTAAACAGCCTGGTTCATTAGAACTGACAGATAAAATTTCCATGACGGAATTGAATGAAAAGAAAGTAAGCTATCCTGAATTCTATAAATTGCCCAATGGCAATCTTCTGTTCTTCTACAGAGATGGAGGTTCCGGTCAGGGTAATCTGGTCATCAATCAATACAGCATCAAAACAAAAGAGTGGAAACAGCTTCACAGTAATTTGATTAATGGTGAAGGAAAGAGAAATGCTTACTGGCAGGCCTGTGTTGATGCAAAAGGAACCATTCATGTTTCATGGGTTTGGCGTGAGTCGCCCGATGTTGCCAGCAATCATGATATGTGTTATGCACGTTCAGTGGATGCTGGTAAAACATGGATGAATTCTGAAGGTAAAAAATATCAACTGCCCATTACTGCAGCAACAGCAGAATATGCATTGCAGATTCCTCAAAAAAGCGAATTGATCAATCAGACTTCTATGTTTGCTGATGCTTCCAGTAATCCTTATATAGCCAGTTACTGGAGAGAAAAAGATGACAGCATTCCGCAGTATCATCTTATTTATAAAAAAGGAAAGCAATGGCAGGTACAGAATCTTGGTTTCAGGAAAACTCCATTCAGCCTTAGCGGTGCAGGAACGAAAAGGATTCCCATATCAAGACCGCAGATCATTGCATGGCCAACAGGCAAAACAATCAGTGTTGCAATTATTTTGAGAGATGAGGAACGTGGAGGAAAAATATCAGCAGCTATCAGTTCAGATATTACTAAAAGCAAATGGAAGATCAAAGACCTGCTGAATACTTCTGTAGGTTCATGGGAACCATCATATGATACAGAGCTGTGGAAACAGAAAAGTATCCTGCATTTATTTGTACAGAAAACAGACCAGGCAGATGCAGAAGGCAAATCGGATATGATGCCGCAAATGGTACAGGTATTAGAGTGGAAACCGGGAAATTAATTTAAAGTTTAAAATTTAAACGGATGTTCATGCGTAATAAAACTCTTTGCATTTTTGTTTTAATCAGTTTGGCTGTGGCAGCGCAATCATGCAGGGTTCAAAAAAAGATTAAGTTCAAACAGGATAACGGGTTGCTGGAAATAATTGAAAAGAATTTTAAAGATGCGGATACTCAGTACAAAGTACTGGCGCAGAATTTACCGACCGACAAATTTCCGAAAACCTATTTTCCTTTAACAGGTAAGTATGAGTTCAGCAATTCAGCCTGGTGGTGCAGTGGTTTTTATCCGGGCACATTATTGTATTTGTATGAACAAACAAAAGACAACTCCCTGCTTAATGAAGCAAACAGAATTTTGAAAGTGCTCGAAAAAGAAAAACTCAATACCAGTACACATGACCTTGGCTTTATGATGTATTGCAGCTTTGGCAGTGCATTGCTGATTGATCCAAAACCAGAGTATAAAGAAATTCTCATCAGCAGTGCAAAATCACTGGTAACACGTTTCAATCCAACCGTAGGATGTATTAAATCATGGGACGGCAGAAAGAATGAATATTTAGTGATCATTGATAATATGATGAACCTGGAACTGTTGTTCTGGGCAACAAGAACAACGGGAGATTCATCTTTTTATAAAATTGCTGTAACACATGCCAACACAACAATAAAGAATCATTTCCGTGCTGATAACAGTTCGTATCATGTCATCAACTATAATTCTGAAACAGGTGCAGTATTGCAGAAAAAAACAGCACAGGGATTTGCAGATGAATCAGCATGGGCAAGAGGACAGGCATGGGGATTATATGGCTACACCGTTATGTACCGTGAAACAAAAGATAAAAAATACTTAGACCAAGCGAATAAAATTGCAAAGTTTATTTTAAATCACCCCAATCTTCCTGCCGATAAAATTCCTTACTGGGATTTTAATGCTCCCGATATTCCCAATGCACTGCGTGATGTTTCGGCAGCACCGATTATTGCTTCGGCATTACTTGAATTAAAAACATATGTGAGCGAAATAGAAGCAAACGAATATCTAACTGTTGCTGAAACTATATTAAAGTCCCTTTCAACTCCGGTTTATAAAGCAGTGGCAGGAACAAACGGTGGATTTATTTTGCAGCACGGGGTAGGGCATATTCCTCAAAAAACAGAAGTGGATGTACCGCTTACTTATGCAGATTATTATTTTATTGAAGCAATGAAACGATATAAAGAATTGAATAAAGAATAAACCGAATCGTATAAGAGAATAACTTTGGTTGAAATTTGCCAAAGGCAGAATTAATATTTATTTACCATGATGAATAAGACAGTTATGAAAAGCTTTTTATTTGCACTGCTCCTGTTACCGGTATTGGTTCCTGCACAGTCAAAGAATAATGATTGGGAAAACCCGGCATACCTTGACTTGAACAAGGAAAAACCACATGCTGCATTTATGCTGTTCAGCAACCGGCAGGATGTGGTAGCTGATGACTACAACCGCTCGTCTTTTTATCAATCTCTCAATGGTAACTGGAAGTTTACCTATGTTGATAAATATGCTGATCGTATCACCGATTTTTACCGCACCGATCTGGATATTTCAAAGTGGAATGATATTGCTGTTCCATCAAACTGGGAAATGAAAGGATTTGGCATACCTATCTACACGAATATTACTTATCCGCATCCAAGAAATCCTCCATTTATCGGACCCAACAATCCTGTTGGTACATACCGGAAAGAATTTACTGTTCCTGATAACTGGAGCGGTAAAGAAGTATTGCTGCATTTTGGTTCTATTGCCGGTTGTGCTTTTGTGTATGTGAATGGAGAAAAAGTAGGGATGTCGAAAGTAGCTAAATCACCGGCAGAGTTTAACATTACGAAGTACTTGCAGAAAGGAAAAAACTTACTGGCCGTGCAGGTGTTTCGCTGGCACGACGGAAGTTATCTGGAAGACCAGGATTTCTGGCGCTTAAGCGGAATTGAAAGAGATGTTTTTTTGTCTGCAGTTCCGTCAACCACTATATGGGATTTCTTTTTGAAGAGCGACCTCGACGCACAATATAAAAATGGATTATTCAGTGCAGATATTACACTGAGAAAATTTGCAGGCAGCAAAACCGGGCCGTCAATTGTTTCGGTTGATATTCTTGATAAAGCAGGCAAAATAATATTCAGCAAACAACAGAAGGTTGTAATCAACGGAGACAATATGCAGCAGGTACATATTGAAGGAAAGATTGCAAATCCGCTGAAATGGAATGCTGAAACTCCCAACCTGTACAGCTGTGTTATTACATTAAAAAACGGCACAGATGAAATATACACAGGATCAAAAATTGGTTTCCGTAAAGTAGAAATAAAGAATGCACAGCTGTTGATAAATGGCGTTGCCACTTATGTGCATGGCGTTAACCGCCACGAGCATGATGATATAAATGGTCATGTACCTTCACGAGAATTGATGCTGAAAGATATTCAATTGATGAAGCAGTTCAATATTAATGCCGTGCGTACATCGCATTATCCCAATGATGTAATGTGGTATAAACTCTGCGACGAGTATGGACTGTATCTTGTTGATGAAGCAAATATTGAAACACATGGCATGGGTGCAGCCTTGCAGGGTGGAATTGATACCACAAGGCATCCGGCTTATTTGCCTTTATGGGCACCTGCACATATGGATCGTATTGAACGGTTAATTGAACGGGATAAAAATCATCCCTCAGTAATTATCTGGTCAATGGGAAATGAATGCGGCAATGGAAAAGTTTTTCATGATGCCTACCTGTGGATGAAACAGAGAGATAAAACCCGTCCGGTTCAGTTTGAACAGTCTGGACAGGATTGGAATACAGATATTGTTTGTCCCATGTATCCCGGCATGAATTACATGAAACGGTATGCAGCTGATGCAAATCAAACAAGGCCGTATATCATGTGTGAATATTCACATGCAATGGGTAACAGCAATGGTAACTTCCGAGAATACTGGGATGTTATTATGAGCAGTAAACATATGCAGGGAGGTTTTATCTGGGATTGGGTTGACCAGGGTTATAAAACAAAAGATGTGAATGGAAAAACCTTTTGGGCCTACGGTGGCGATTTAGGTGGCTTTCATTTACAGAATGATGAAAATTTCTGTTCCAATGGGTTGATTGCTGCCAACCGTACACCACATCCCGGTTTATTTGAAGTAAAAAAAGTATATCAGAGTATTTATTTTTCTTCAGCCAGCATTTCTACAGGGGTAGTTACTGTTAAAAACTTATTTGATTTCACCAATCTTGATCAATACAATTTTAAATGGCAGTTGATCCGTAATGGTGAAAAAATAAAAGAAGAAAGTTTTAATGTTGAAGTAGCGCCGCATCAGCAAAAAGATATCACACTTGCTATTCCAATGATCAAGTCAGTAGCGGGAACAGAGTTTTATGTAAACATTATAGCCACCACAAAAAATGCAACAGACCTGGTTGCAGCAGATCACGAAATTGCAACAGAACAATTTAAAATGAGCGGAGATTATTTTTCCGGCGGCAAAACTATAAATGGAACTTTGCAGATAAAGAAAGATGCGGATAAAATCAGTTTTCAATCGGGTACTATTTCAGGAGAAATTGATTTGAAACAGGGAACAGTTAGAAATTATAATAATAAAAACGGGATGCAGGTGAATCGTTTTCCTGAACCTTATTTCTGGCGTGCACCAACTGACAACGATTTTGGTAACGGTATGCAATCAAGACTTGGTATCTGGCGTTCGGCCCACCAGGACAGGAAAGTAAAAACGGTTACTGTTGGAGAACAGAACAGTGAAGGCGTTTCAGTTAAAGTTGATTATGAATTAACCGGCATTGCAGTTCCTTACAGTATTGAATATTTTATACAAAATGATGGAAGTATTAA
>JBEBHT010000017.1:0-23194 GCA_040081135.1 Lacibacter sp.
AAATTAAGACTTACACTAAACCCAGATTTTACTTATACTCTGACAAATTTTAATGAAGCAGAATTTCCCTCAAGCGGCAAATGGCGGGCTTGTTGGACAGATGATTGTCAATTTGGTTTTAACTATGACAAAGTAAATTATTTCGTTGCAAACACAATTCTTGACTCGACAAGATTATATTTAAAGTTGCATAAGTCTGCACAGTCGAATAACTATTTCATCTTTAGAAAAACAGCACTCTAAATTAAGCCTGCAAGCAACATGGGGTTTTATGTAAGTTGGGCTTGACAAACTGGCTTCAGCTAATTGCAAAGCCAGGCATTGGTTTGGGGCTCGACAAACATCGCTGGCCATTAGTTTTTAACTTCAACAAAATATTTTCAATCAACAGTGGCCCAGGCGGACGGAATACTAATTCCCAACCTGCATAAAGCCATGTTCGTTATTTATATTTAAGATTTTTTATTCTTTACAAATCTCTGTCACCATTAAAGTTCTGTAATTCATTTGCCACTGCAGTTAAGAAAGTAGCACCAAGACTTCCGTCAATAATGCGATGATCATAGCTCATACTTAAATACATCATGTGGCGGATAGCAATACTGTCGCCATGCGGAGTTTCAATCACCACTGGTCTTTTCTTAATAGCACCAACAGCAAGAATAGCAACCTGTGGCTGATTAATAATAGGAGTGCCCATCAAACTTCCAAAGGTTCCAACATTGGTCATGGTGAAAGTGCCGCCTGTTGTATCATCAGGTTTCAGTTTGCCGTTACGGGCATTGTCGGCCAGGTTGTTTACCTGTTTGGCTAATCCAACTAAGTTCAGCTGATCTGCATTTTTAATGACAGGTACAATCAAACTGCCGCTTGGTAAAGCAGTAGCCATACCAATATTAATGTCTTTCTTTACAATGATTCTGTCGCCATCAACTGAGCTGTTAATGAGCGGATATTTTTTGATACACTTTACAATCGCTTCAATAAACAAAGGGGTGAAAGTGATCTTTGTTCCTTCTCTTTTTTCAAACTCTTTCTTCATCTTATCTCTCCACTGTACCAGGTTGGTTACATCCGCTTCCGTAAAGCTTGTAACATGCGGACTGGTGTGCTTGCTCTTCACCATATGGTCAGCAATCAGCTTACGCATCCTATCCATTTCAATGATCTCTACATTACCACTGTAAATTGTTGGAGCTGTTGATGAGGAAGCTGATGAAGGTTGTTGCTGCTGCGTTTCAACCCTGTTCATTGGAACGACCATTACTTCCTCCTGCCTTGATTCCTGTACTCTTGCGCCACCTGTTCCTTTTCTGTCGGATACGTATTGCAGGATATCTTTTTTTGTAACACGGCCTTCATTACCTGTGCCGGGAATTTTTTCCAGTTCAGCCATGCCAATTCCTTCCTGTGCAGCAATATTCAAAACAAGCGGAGAATAAAACCGGATACCATTTGCCGGTGCACTTACTTTAGCACCTGCAGGCTGATAAGGAATATCATCATCCATTACTTCAGCTTTCACTGATTCATAAACAGGAGATGGTGCCTGAGCAGGAGCAAACAATTCTGCTGCACCTGTTTTAATGCGTGCAATCACTGCACCAATGGGTACCACATCATTTTCATTAAACAATACTTCACTCAGCACACCTTCTGCTGTACTCGGCACTTCACTATCCACTTTATCGGTAGCAATATCCAGAACCGTTTCATCCATTTTAATAGAATCGCCCGGTTTTTTGTGCCAGCGCAGAATGGTGGCTTCCATGATACTTTCACCGAGTTTAGGCATGATTAAATCAACTAAAGCCATATAAATGTTTTGAAGTTTATTTTTTGTAACCGGCAGAAATGCACAGATCAACATCTGTTGCGTCGCACTCGTCAGGGTTCTGAACGGTTGTCAACAAGTTTGGCATGCAATCGCTGGTCGGGGTCAAAGGTAAAGATTTGGACTTTATCAAACAGGCTCTGCTTTTATAAACTGAAACAGCATCATCATAGCATTGGTAGCCGTTAACTCAATATTTTTCAGCCGGTCGTAGCGGAACTGTAGTCTTTTTGCAACCATTTTCTCTCTTGATCCAACTGCTACCCAAACGGTACCCACAGGTTTGTCCTCTGTTCCACCACCAGGGCCCATAATACCGCTTGTGGCAATACCATAATCAGCAGTGGTAACCTTCATCAGGCCATTAAACATTTCGGTAATCGTTTCTTCACTTACAGCTCCTTTTGTTTCAAGTGTTTGATGATTTACTCCAAGAATAGTTTCTTTTGCATCGTATGAATAAGCAACCACTGTTCCTTTAAAGTAAATGGATGATCCGGCAATGGATGTTACCAGGTGCGCAATATAACCACCACTGCAACTTTCTGCAGTAGCCATGCTTTTTCCTCTTTTTACCAATAGATCACCCAATGCTTTTTCCAGTGGAAGATCTTCATTCGTAATCATGATATCTTTCACCTGCTCCTGTAAGGCTAAGAAAAGCGTATCCAGTTCATGTTCAAGAGCAGCGCCATCTTCACCATGGCTGGTTAATCGCAGCTTTACCATTCCATAGTTGGGCAGGTAAGCAAGTTTAATATGTGCCGGCAATGCTTCTTCCCAATCTTTGATCCGTTCAGCAAGAAATGATTCACCTGCACCAGCTGTTAACAGTGTGCGGTGAAGAATAAAAGGCATTTTGTAATTCTGTTTTAACAGGGGCAGCACTTCATCTGTCATTAACCCTTTCATCTCATGCGGAACTCCTGGCATGGAAATAAACAGGCAACCATTTTTTGTAAACAGCATTCCCGGCGCTGTGCCTCTTTTGTTCATCAATACAGTACACACATCAGGCACTTCAGCCTGTTTCATGTTCCGGTCAATAATGGGCCGATTTAGTTTCAGAAAAATATTCGTTACATGATCTAATACCTCCTGGTTTACAATCATCTTTCCGCCAAAATAATCGCAGAGCAATGATTTGGTAATATCATCAGCAGTTGGGCCCAGTCCACCGGTTATTAAAATGATTTTTGATTCTTTTGATTCTTCATCCAATGCCTGCCAGATATCTTCCCTCGTATCACCTACAGCAACACGGCGCTTCACCCACACGCCAATTTTATTCAGCTCCTGTGCCATCCATGCACTGTTGGTATCAATAGTTTGACCGATTAATAATTCATCTCCAATAGTTATAATAGAAGCAAATAATTTACTCATGATTGGTTGGTTATGTCCAGGCTTATTTAAAATAAGGTTCCAGGTGATTCGCTAATTCAGTTGGCATGGCTGCTCTCGCCATTGTTTTTGCATCAAGAAAATATAACACGATTCTGCCGATGGTTAACAGCTTGCCTTCTTCATTAAACACTTCATGATGAAATTCAATCCGGTGATCGGCAGGTAATTCTCTCAATTGGGTTTTGATCGTAAGCAAATCATCATATACAGCCGGACGTAAAAATTTGGTATGCAGTTCCACAATCGGCATCACAATACCCATTGCTTCCATGTCTTTGTAGGTAATTCCCATATCACGGATTGCTTCAGCCCTTGCCACTTCAAAATACTGTGCATAGTTGCCATGATATACCACATTCATCTGGTCAGTTTCAGAATATCTTACCCGTATGGTTGTTTCGCTTGTAAACATTGACTCTTATTTATTGATCATTCCATCCACACTTACACGACCGGGGCCACAAAGCAGGATTGCCAGAAAACCTGAAAGGTACACAGCCGACAGTTCTCCTTTACCAAATAAATGGGCATTGGTTGAAATAAAAAATGCATAACCCATGGCAATGACTAAAGGAATTACTGTAAACCTGGTAAACAAACCAAGTGTTACAAAAATTGAACAGAAAAATTCTGCAAATACGACTAATGCAAGTGTAGCTGTACTGCCAATGCCAAAGAGATTTACAAAGGAATCCTTCTTATCAGCAAAATGAACGAGCTTGTCATAACCATAATTCACACACATGCTGATACCGAGCACAAGACGTAACAGTAAGAAAGAAATGTTAAAAACTGTTGCTGAATACTTAATAGATAATAGTTTCTTCATTTATTTGGATTGAAGCTGCGAAATTAACGGAACCCAGAGTTTTATCCACAAAAAAATGGAACGGTGTTTGAAAGAAAAGGAGGAACTACCTTTAACAAGTAAACAGATTTAAGAGAACGGTTAAAATATTTGATAAAGATGAACGTTTACCCGCCAATGAACAGACGCATTACTTACATTACCATCCTTCTGTTTTCCTGTTTTGCAATGCAGGTTACTGCACAGTCAACTGCTATTTACAAAGATCCGCAGGCAAGATTTAAACAGGCGCAGGAATATTTCCTCAACGATCAGTACAGTCTTGCTTTGCCGTTACTACGTGAATTAAAGCAGGAAACAGAATCAACAACCATTCTTAATTCGGGAATCCTGGTACAGGAAATTGATTTTTACCTGCTGGCCTGTTCATTACAGCAAAACGATGAACGGGCTGTGGTTCCAAGTCGGGAGTATATAACAGTAGTACATAACATGCCCCGCACGCAGCAGCTGAGTTTTCACCTGGCGAATTATTATTTCCGGAAACAGCAGTTTGTTGATGCACTGGAGTATTATGAAAAGGCCGAGATTGCCAGTTTAAATAACGAGCAGATCTCAGAAGCCAAGTTCCGCATGGCTTATTCTTATTTCCATTTGAAGCGTTTTCAACAGGCCAAACCTTTGTTCAATACCATCAGGCAGTTGCCGATGGATCCTCATTATCTCGATGCCAATTACTATTATGGTTTTCTTGCCTATGCCGATAAAGAATACAACGATGCATTGAATTCTTTTGAACTGGTAAAAGATCATCCGGAATACGGAAAGATTGTTCCGTTCTATATTGCTTCTATTTATTATTTCCGTGGCGAAAAAGATAAAGCCATTAAGATTGCTGAAGATGCTATGAAGCGCCCCAATATTCTGTATGATCTTGAAATGAAACAATTGCTTGGTCATGCATATTTTGAAAAGAAAGAATATAAAAAAGCGTTGCCGCTGCTTGAACAATATGTAGCCAAATCAGATAAAGTAACAAAGCAGGACTTATATGAGTTGAGTTATTGTTATTACCAGGAAAAACAACTTACAAAAGCCATTGAGGGATTTAAACAATTAAGCGGCGGTACAGATTCACTGAGCCAGAGTGCTATGTATTTATTGGGCGATGCGTATTTAAAAACCAATCAGAAAGAAAATGCAAGAAACGCTTTTGCTTTCTGTGCAGCCAACAGCAGTAATCAGCAGCAAAGGGAAGTGTCTCTCTTCAACTATGCAAAACTTTCTTATGAACTCGGTTACCAGGGTGTTGCCATCAGCGAGTTTAAACGCTTCTTAACTGAATACCCAAAGAGCACTTATAATAAGGAAGCAAAAGAACTACTGGTTGGCCTGCTGGCAGGAACAAGTAATTATAAAGATGCGATTACTATGATTGAATCGTTGGATAGTCCATCTGAAGCAACCAAAAAAATATATCCAAGAATTTTGTATGGCCGTGCTGCTGAACTGATCAATGATGGACAGCTAAGTAAAGCAGAAGAATTGCTTGATAAGATATTAAAAGATCCATACAACGCTCCTGTACTTCCTCTCACCAATTACTGGAAAGGGGAGATTGCATACAGGAATGAAAAGTTGGATGATGCCATTCGTTATTACGATAAGTTTTTACAGAGTGGTAGCCCGGGAATGGGGGAGGCATCAGTTAAAGAAGCCAATTACAATATGGGTTATTGCTACCTGCGCAAAGAAAATTTTATAGTAGCACAGGGATTTTTTCAGAAAGTAGTTGGAAAGGTTGCCTTGAACTCAGCGCCCATTGATCAGGATGCCTATATCCGGTTGGCCGATTGCCATTTCATGCAGCGCAATTACAAACAGGCTTTGAGTATGTACCAGCAGGCAGTTGATTATTCATGGCCTAATGCAGATTATGCACTGTACCAGAAATCGATGCTGAACGGTATTACAAATAGTAAAACAAAAATTGATCAGCTCACAACCTTACAGCGTTTATATCCACGCAGTAACCTGGTACCTGATGCCAACATGGAAATTGCCAAGACTTATATGGCCGATGAAAAATTTCAATCGGCAATTCCTTTCCTCAATAATGTAGTCAATGCTCCGCAGAACACGGGAATGAAACAGAATGCGTTACTGCAGTTGGGCGTTTGCTATTATAATCTCAACAAAAATGAAGAAGCATTAACACAGTATAAAAAACTACTGCAGCAGTATCCAAATTCAGAAGAGGCAGATCTTGCATTAGATAATATCCGTGCTATTTATGTTGAGTTGGGCCGTCCGCAGGAGTATGAAGAGTTTATACGATCAACCGGCAAGAACGTTTCCATGACAGAAGCCGATTCACTTGCTTATGCCGCTGTAGAAATTAAATTAGAAGCAAATGATTGCGCCGGAGCTATGATTCAGATTACGAATTATCTCAATCGTTTCCCGAATGGTGCAAAAGCAATTGATGCCCATTATAACCGCAGTGAATGTTATATGCAGCGTAAAGACTGGAAGAATGCGTTGCCGGGATATGAATACGTAGCCAAGCAGGGTAACAGTAAGTATGCAGAGAAAAGCTCACTCATTGCAGCACGTACTTACTATTTTGAAATGCAGGATTATGCAAAAGCACAACCTTATTATGAAATATTAAGAACAGTTGCTGCAACAGATGAAAACAGGCTGGAGGCTATGCGTGGATTATTGCGTTGTCATTATCAGTTGAAAGAATACAAACAGGCTGCTGATGTGGCAAGAGACCTGCTCATAACAAAAGGAATTGGAAATGATGATAAGGCATTGGCCAATCTTGTAACAGGTCGTAATCATCAAATCAATGGACAGTTTGATTTATCCATTAAGGCATATAAAGCTGTAGTTGCCATTAATAAAGGTGAGTGGGCTGCTGAAGCGAGATACGAAATTGCCAAATGCCAGTACGATCTTAACAGTTTAACCAATGCAGAAAAAGCAGCGTTTGAAGTGATCAAGCAAAGTGGGTCGTATGATTTCTGGGTAACAAAATCATATATCCTGCTGGGCGACATTTATTTCAAACAGAAAGATTACTTCAATTCAAAAGCAACCTTCCAGAGTATATCGGAAAATGCAACCAATCCCCAGTTAAGGAAAGAAGCAGCAGATAAACTGCAGATGGTGATTGAAGAAGAGAAAAAGAATTCAAAGATTGACGGGTAAGAATAATTTGAAAATTTGCTGATTTGAAAATTAGAGAATTAAATACATTAACGTTTACAATGAATAAGTATATAATATTTGGATTTGTTTTTTGCCTGTTGGGATTACATTCCAATGCTCAGGATACAACAAAGAAGCAATCAGTTGAAATTACATCGGCGTTTAAACCTGTGTTGAAAAATGCAGTGAAGCTGAATTTCACTGCCACACCGCCTGCTCCTGAAACAGCAACCCCAAATCTAACATACAATATTCCCATTCAGAATTTATATTTTAACCTGCAGCCGGTTGGCTTAAAGCCGCTGGCATTGCAGATTGATTCAGCAGGGCAGGCACATAACAGTAACTATATTAAATTGGGATATGGCAATTACAATACACCATTGGTTGATGCAGGATTCACCATTGGCGATGGCAAGCATACGAACTTTACATTACTCGCCAATCATATTTCACAAAAAGGCGAACTGCGTGTACAGAAATTCAGCAACACCAATTTATCAGCCAATCTCAATACTGTATTAAAAAGTGTTGAACTATATGGTAAGGCCGGCTACCAGCAGCAAACATTTTTCTTATACGGCCCTGATCCTTCATTGACGAACTCTAAAGATGATTCATTAAAAAAGCCATACCAAACAATAAATATCCGTGCAGGTGTTCGTAATGCATTTGTAACAAGGTACGGCGTCAGTTATAACCCTGATCTAAACATTAATGTATTCAGCGATAGCCGTTCAACTGAAACCAATGCAGTGCTTGATGTACCTGTTGAAGTAAGGTTCGGAACAAGCTTTGGTTTACTGCTTCGTGCAAATGCTGATTTAACAACCTATACACCAACTGACAGCTCATCTTACAGCAATAATGTTTATTTCTTTAATGCTGCGGTTTTATTAAAAACATCTAAATTATATATTAAAGCAGGTATTCGCCCTACATGGGATAACAGTAAAGTGAAAGTGCTCCCGGATTTGTTGGTTGATTTTCATCTGCAGGAAAAGAAAATTATTGTTACAGCAGGTTGGGTGGCACACGTACGCAAGAACACATATCAATATCTTGTTTCCCAAAATCCATGGATCAATCAACCTACATCACAATTCAATACAAGAATAACAGAAGTATACGGAGGTGTAAAAGGCACACTTGCCAACTCATTTAATTACCGAATACAGGGAGGTTATCTTGAACAGTTAGGCGTTCCCTTATTCACCAACTTTATGAAACCTTCTTTGTTTACAGTATTGCGTGAATCTAAATTACAGGCTTTCCACTGGCAGGCAGAAATGGGGTTTGTATTGCAGGATAAATTTAATGCCAGCGGAAAACTGGATATCTACAACTTTGTTGGTCAGAAAAATTATTCAGGTGCCTGGCATGTAGTTCCTTTGCAGCTCACAGCAGCGTTACGCTGGCAGCCAACAAAAAAGATTATGGTAAAGAGCGACCTGTATGCATGGCAGGGTGCATTATTTGAAACCACTCTTAATACAAACCGGCTTCCTGCTGCATTTGATCTGAATGCAGGAGTTGAATTTAAAGTACACAGGATGATTAGTGTCTGGACACAGTTCAACAATGTTTTCAACAGAAAGTATGAACGATGGAACAATTATCCATCCGTTGGATTTAACTTTCTTGCAGGAATAAGGCTTACTTTTGACCAAAAGCAAAACTAAGTATGGTTGATCTGGTAGCCAGGTATTTATCGTTCAGAAAACAGCTATCCCTGCAGGGCATTGGCACTTTTTCAGTGGAGCAATTGCCTGCACGACTTGATTTTCCCAATCGTTTACTGCACGCCCCGCAATCACTTCTTCATTTTTCATCAACAGCCCGGCCCGATGAGGAATTTGAACATTGGTTAAGTGAGGAGTTGCATATCAATCATGCTGCTGTTAAGGAACAGCTGCATATCCTTTTAGCAAATTTTCAACATGGCCTTACTGAGAACAATGCTGTAGAATGGAAAGGAATCGGCGCATTTACAAAAGATGAAAATAAAATACTTCATTTTACATCAGCATTTGAATCGGAGGTTACAGAACCTGTAAAAGCTGAAAAGGTGATTCGTAAAAATGCTGAACATTTTGTAAGGGTAGGTGAAGATGAAAAGACGAATACTGAAATGGAAGAATTGCTTTTTGGTAATCAGAAGAAAACGTACAAGAGCTTCTGGTTCATTGCTCTGGCATTGTTGTTGATTGGTATTGTGGCAATCTGGTATCATCAGTCGACTGCCGGTGATAGAGGAATGAAGCAGGGTAATGGCGGAAAACTGAATGTGATCGAGAAGCCTGCCCCGTACAAAGTTCAATAAACCACAACCAAAGCTGATATTTGCTGCTTATGAGTAATCATGTACAACAAACACATTGCCCTGTTTGTAAAAGTCAATCGCTGAAGGAAATTCTCACTGCCAAAGATTTTACAGTAAGCCATGAGACATTTGTAATTACAGAATGTAATGATTGCAGTCTGCGTTTTACACAGGGTATTCCCTGCGAAACGGCGATACAGCGTTACTATCAATCCTCCAGCTACATTTCACACAGCAATACAAAGAAGGGACTTGTTAACCGCATATATCATTGGGCCCGTTTTTTTACCATGATGAGCAAAGAATCACTCGTTAGAAAGGCAACAAAGAAAAGTGTGGGAATGTTACTCGATGTTGGAAGCGGCACCGGCACGTTTGTTCATACCATGGTAAAAGCCGGCTGGAATGTTTCCGGTCTGGAACCTGATGCCGATGCAAGAGCAATAGGTGTTAAGAAATACAATTGTGATATCTATCCTTCAGAAGAGTTATTCAGATTGCCTGAAGGCACCTATGATGCCATTACAATGTGGCATGTGCTGGAACATGTTCATCAGCTTGATGAATATATTGAACAGCTGAAAAAATTACTGGCACCAAAAGGCAAACTCATCATTGCTGTTCCCAATTATACAAGTAAGGATGCAACGATCTATAAAGAATACTGGGCTTCGTACGATGTGCCCAGGCATCTGTATCATTTCTCGCCTGCTTCTATGCGAAAGCTCATGGAACTGCATGGTCTGAAAGTCATCAGTACAAAACCTATGTGGCTGGATAGTTTTTATATCTGCATGCTCAGTGAAAAATATAAAAACGGCAGTATTGCAAAAGCATTCTGGAACGGACTTTCTTCCAACTTTAATACATGGATCAATAAAGAACAATGCAGTTCATTGATCTATATCATTGATAAAGCAGACTAAACTTCAGCTTACTGTTTCCTGAAATAATACCTGTAGTTATAATTCGCTCCATTTACAAAACCTATCAACCGGTTACCGGATGTTCTGAAATCAATGTAGTCAAAGTACCAGTCGAGCACCCTGTTTGAACGGAAGTCATACAGTTTAATGAGCATGTCTGTCCTTCGTTGTGATTGCCAGTTACCATCCTGATCAGAATAGCCGCCATCAATTTCACGCATATTCCAGCTGCCCGTCATACTGCCTGCAGCATCTCTGTAAGTGGCATCGCCATTATCATAAAAAGTAAATACTCCGGTTTCATAGCCGGTTGTAAATGACTGGTTGCTGAAAGGTCTGCGTTTCTCCGCATCAATTAGTTGCCAGGTACCAACCACACGGTTTTCGGGCAGCCATTTTTTACAGGAGGAAAAAAGAAGTAAAAGTGATAAGACTAAGAAGGGGTAAAATTTTGATTTCATAATGTGTGTTTCTTATGAAATATCAAATAAGATACCCGTGTTTGGAGGTTATTGTAAAACGGAAGTGTTTTAAAGAATCTTTAACCCTTATTCATCTTCACCAACACCATCCGGTACATTCAGTAATACTTTGTCAATGCGGTGCCCATCCATATCAATGATTTCGAATGTAAATCCTTTCCATGTGAATTTTTCTCCTGCATGGGGAATACGTTCCAACTGATGAAGGATAAACCCGGCCAATGTATCAAACTCATGTTCACCTTCATTCATCCATTCAGTTTTTTCAAAACGGGAAAGAAAATCATAGAAAGGAATCTGGCCATCTACTAAATAACTGCCATCATCCCGTTTCACAATCTCATAATCATCAGTATGTGGCTCAGGAATATCTCCAACAATTGCTTCAAGAATATCATTAAGTGTAATCATTCCCTGCACACTTCCATATTCATCAACAATGAAAGAACTGTGGATTTTCCTTTCCTTGAATTTCTCCATCACCTGGTAAGCAGAATTATTCTCGGGAACAAAAAGGGCAGGTTTCATCAGGTGTTTAAACTTGGTGAAATCATCCGATACATATAAATCTTTCACTGAAACAATTCCTTTGATACTATCCAGATCACCATCGCAAATGGGGTAAATAGAGTGGGGCTCGCCTACAATCTTTCCTTTGATAGATGTTTCCGTATCGTTCAAATCGAACCAGATAATATCGTTACGGTGGGTCATAAGCGAAGTGATATTCCTGTCGCCCAGGTGAAACACACGTTCAATAATTTCCTGTTCAGCTTCGTCAATTGTTCCCTGTTCCGTTCCTTCACTGATGATGGCTTTGATCTCTTCTTCCGTAACAAGATTATCATGAACAGTCTTAACACGAAACACCCGAAAAATTAAACTGGTGATACTGTTTAACAGCCAGGCAATTGGATGAACCGACTTTGCAAAGATCTTCATTGGCTTAGCTACAGCCATTGCAGTTTTTTCTGCATTAATTAAGCCTAAACGCTTGGGAACCAACTCGCCAAGTATAATTGAAAGAAAGGTTACTATTACAACGATCACCGTAGTGGCAATGCTGTTTGCATACTCTTTCAGGGATTCAAACTGTAGAAAGAAGGGGGCAAGATCATCACTGAATTTTTCACCACTGTACACACCAGTTAAGATGGAAATCAGGGTAATACCAATTTGTGCGGCTGAAAGAAATAGTTCAGGATGTTCTGAAAGTTCGAGGGCGGTTTTGGCGCTTGAGCTTCCTTTTGCTGCAAATACTTCCAGTCTTGCACGGCGGGCCGAAACCAGCGAAATTTCAGCAATTACAAATAAGCTGTTGAGGAAAATCAGAACGAATAAAATAAATATCTCCATTGTATATAATAGCGCAAATCTACGAAGCTTTTTGCAAGTGCCTGTTTTACTGTTAAAAGGGAACGATTAATTAACTTGTAACCCGCCAAATTGTTTGTTGAAAATTCTTGCTGTCCGGTGGCCAATGAGTAAACCAAGAGCTGCTCCACCAATTACATCAAAGGGGAAATGAGCACCTACATATAATTGAGCATAGCCAACCAGGAAAGCCCACACAAAAGCCAGCCAGATCCATTGTTTGGCGAAATGCTTCATGGTTTGAAAAAGAAAAATGGCAATGCCGAAATGATTGGCTGCATGCGATGAAACAAAACCATAACTGTAACTGCAGGGAATGAGCATACGGACGAACTGAGCTGCTTCAGCATCTGCACAAGGTCTTGGCCGTTGGATATACGCTTTAAAGATCTGTGTACTGATCAAATCAGTGAGTGCAAACGTGGCGAGGAAGAATAACACCCACCACCATACC
The DNA here is from genome assembly GCA_040081135.1 of Lacibacter sp. Classification (GTDB taxonomy): domain Bacteria; phylum Bacteroidota; class Bacteroidia; order Chitinophagales; family Chitinophagaceae; genus Lacibacter. The sequence continues at coordinate 12,828 of JBEBHT010000017.1, forward strand.
TTACTGCGGAAGTTGATGAAAACAAACAGCAATAAAAAGAGGTAAACAGGTACCCAGAAAAACTGGTTCCTGATAAATGGCATTACAGCATCAAACAAATCATTGCTCCACTTATTATTGATGTAGTAAAACAGGGAGCGGTCGAATTGTAAAAAAGGTTTCAGCATGGTTTCATCAAATATAGCTAACCGTTTATGGAAATAAAACCGAAACCGCTGAAATCTTTCTAATTTAGCGCCCAGCTTAAGGAATATGGGTAAACGTTTTCACTTGCCGCCAACTTCACGTTGGGTTTTAAAGTTGTTTTTCTTTTTTATGTTGCTGTTCAGCCTCATGAGAGTGCTGACTTTTTTCACATTTCGCCCTGATACTATTTCTTTTGCTGATGCGATTCCTTCTTTTCTTATGGGCATGCGTTTCGATTTGCGCTGGGTAAGTATTTTACTGGCTCCATTGCTTTTAGCAGGCAGCTTCCCCCAATTATCGCCGTTCAGGTCATCCAAACACCGGCGCTTCTGGATCATATATTTAGTGGTGATGAGCAGTTTTCTGTTGTTTTTTTATGGTGCTGACTTTGGTCATTTCGATTATGTAGAAACCAGGCTCAATGCCAGCGCCCTGAATTTTATTGAAGACTTTACTATTTCAATGCGGATGCTCTGGCAATCGTATCCGCTGTTCTGGATCTTTTTACTATTGTCTGTATTGATCTGGTTGTTATATCGTTACTTCCATCGTACTCATAAAAAAGTAGACTATTCAGTTGAAGCTCCGTATAAACCAATGCGTACAGTTTGGCTGATTGTGCTGTTGATTTTTGGTATTGCCGGAAGCAATCCTGCAAAGCCATTGATGTGGAAGGATGCATTTAAACTTGGAAATAATTTCAAAGCCTACCTGGCTTTAAACCCGTTGGAAAATTTCTTTACAACACTCCGTTTCCGTAAACCGTTTTCTGATGATGGAAGTGCTAAGGGACAATTTGAAATCATGAAGCATTTGTTGCAGTTGCCGGAAAATGCTTCCAACCTGAATTTTCAGCGGAATGAAATTTTTCAGCAACCGGCAAAAAAAATGAACGTGGTGCTAGTGCTTTGCGAATCGTTCAGCATGTATAAAACAAGCATGAGCGGCAACCCGTTACAAACAACACCTTATTTTCAGCAATTAGCCGGTGAAGGATTATTTTTTGAACGTTGTTTTTCACCATCATTTGGTACAGCAAGGGCGGTATTTTCTTTGCTCACCGGTATTCCCGATGTTCAGTTGAGTAAATTTTCTACCCGAAATCCTGAAGCGTTAAACCAACATACTATTATCAATTCCTTTAGCGACTATAAAAAATTCTACTTTATTGGTGGCAACAGTGAGTTCAATAATTTCAAGGGGCTGCTGGTAAATAATGTAGCCGGATTAAAATTATATGAAGAAGGAATGTACCAGAGCCCGAAGTTTAATGTGTGGGGCATCAGCGATAAAAATCTGTTTAAGGAAGCCAACCGCATCTTAACCGAACAACAGCAACCGTTTTTCAGTATTATTCAAACAGCAGATAATCATCGCCCATTTGTTATTCCTGAAGAAGACAGAAGTTTTGTTGACAGCAGGTTGATTGATGAAGCTGAGTTAAGGAAATATGGGTTTGACTCGCAGAAAGAATATGAAGCCTCCCTTTATTTTGATTATTGTTTAGAGCAGTTTATGGAAAATGCTAAAAAGCAGAGCTGGTATAATAACACATTGTTTGTTTTTATTGGCGATCATGGCGTAAAAGGAAATGCTTCTGCTTTCTATCCTGATGCATGGACGAATGAGCGCTTATCGGATGAGCATGTTCCTTTACTGTTTTACTCTCCTGCATTTATTAAACCTGAAAAACGTTCGGAAGTAGTAAGCCAGGTTGATGTATTGCCAACCATTGCAGGTTTACTGAATCAGCCATTTACTAATACAACTATCGGAAGAGATGTATTACGCAAAGGGGGAGGAAAAGATTTTGCGTTTATCATCCACCACGATGAAGGGAAGATCGGAATTGTGAACAATGATTATTACTATATTCTCAATATGAATCTGCAAAAAGATACGCTGGTTCCTGTTCATTTTAATTCGCCTTTATTATCTGCCTCCAACTACACGAAAATAAAACAGCAGATGGCTGAGCAAACCATTGCATTATATGAATCATCACGCTGGATGCTGCTCAATAATCAGAAGGAGAAGGTAAAACCTTAGTTACTTTATTTTTTTTGCTATAATAATCAGTCGTGGAGAATCTGTTACATGATAAGGTTCGAATGCATAGCTTCCATAAACTTCCTGTATCTGTAAGCCGTAATAAGCAAACATATCATTGAAATCGCCCAATGAAAACTTGGCTACCTTTTCCGTAAACTCTAATGGCTCTTTCAGGTTAACTTCGTCCTCTACTACTATCTTTTTATAGAAATGCGTTTCATCAAGCCAGCGTGTTATAGAGAAAGTAACATCATCTTTCTGTATTTCGCTTTTATACTGGAGATGATTTTCCACGTAATGTGCATTCAGGTAATCAATAACAAAAATGCCATCAGTTTTTAACGACTGGGCAATTGTACGGATCGCATTATCATGCTCCCGTCTTGTACGGAAAAACCCAAAGCTGGTAAAGAAATTGAAAGCGTAATTGTAATAATTCATGCGAAAGGGCAGGCGCATGTCATGCACAAAGAATTCCAGGCTTTCTGTTTCCTGTTCTTTTGCTTCAGCAATACTGTCTTCGCTGATATCGATACCGGTTAACCTGTAACCTTTAGAAGCAAGATAAATGCTATGTCTGCCTCTGCCGCATCCAACATCCAGCATCAACGAATCTTTGACAGGATTTAATTTCAGCAGAAGGGCATCCATAAATGCCCCTGCTTCCTCTTCATCACGTTCAAAATATAACAGATGATAGTAATGTGAATTAAACCAATCCCTGAACCATGATTTCTTTCCTGTTTCCGGTAATTCCATATTACAAAAATAAGTGAGCTTTCAATTTATGGCAGTTCAAGTTCTCCACTTTAAGGAATTTCAACAACCAGCCAATTCCTGTTTCTGCGGCTCCACACTATTGAATAGTCTTTGAAGTGTGATAGTTTATATGTTTTTGCTGAAGCTGAGTTGACTAATTTCAACCAGCCGTACTGATATACTTCAAACTTAAATACAAATGGTTGACCGGGCTTAAGCTCAACCGGCTCAAATTTCCTGTTATCATCAGACAGATAAACAGTGATTGCCTGTTCTCCATAATTTGACAGATAAATCCAACTCATATCTGTTGATGGATTCGCTGGTGGAGCAGGGTTAGGATTTGGATTTGCAGTTCCCTGTCCGCCTCCCGTAGTTGGAGGTTTGGGTGGATTAGCAGGCCCTTGCGTATTTCCAGGATTAGATGAAATACCCTTGGCATAATTCCATCCCTGTGCAATTGCATTCAGCCGTTCCTGTTTTGGCGGATGACTGCTGCTGCCATAATCACTTGCAATTTTTTGCATTGCAGCTTTTGCATCATTTGCAGTAGCTCCAAGCTTGGCCATGATATATCCCGAAAAGAAATCAGCTTCCAGTTCTTTTGGCGGAGTACTTCCTGTACCATCCATTACATGATTGCGGTAATGATGCCCCATTTCATGTGCAAGAACACTGATAGAAGACCATTTGGTAGCGGTCATGTAATCAATTTTCTCGAGAAAGTCGTTGTCATAAATAATCCATCTTCTGCCATTCAGTATCGTAGCATACGCATTATTAATTCCATTCTGTTCACGAACCTGGAAATTCTCTTTCCAGTTAATCGTGTCAAGCATGTTCTGCAAAATATCTCTTGCTTCATACACACTTGCAAAACGGTTAGGTGGCAGGTATACATTGTCAGGAATAATAAAACCGCATTGGTTCATTCGTTTTTGCTGTGCAAAAGAAATGACGGATATAGCCATCAGAAGAAGAACAAACAGTTTTCTCATTATTGATCTTTTTGTTAAGATAAGTTTTTTTCAGCTCAGTGGATAATTCACAAAAAATTGAACCTATTTCTTCTCTATCCAGGCTTTGTTCAATTCTTCTGAAGAAAGAACACCAGTGTATCGCCAAACTTCCTGGCCATTTTTCAGCAGAATGAAAGTGGGTAACACTTCAGCATTTAACTGTTTCATCAGGTCGGTATGGATACCGCCATCAATTTTTAAAAAGGAGATATTCTTATTCGCAGCAAGAAAATCGTTGACAATGGGCTCCATCTTTCTGCAGGGTGGGCACCATTCAGCGCCAAAATCAACCAGTACATATTCTTTCCCGGCAATCTGTTGCTGATAATCTGCAATTGTCATTTGCTTTACATCAGCCATTCCTTCAACAGGTTTGCCGTTTCTTTTCCAGCTGTTAAAACCACCTTCCATATTCACAACATTCTTAAAACCATTTTCAATCATCCAGACTGCTGCGGCACGGCTGCGTCCGCCACTTAAACAATAAACATAAACAGGTTTGTTCTTATCAAGTGAAGCAATTCTGTCAGCAAATTCCTGTTCATTATTCCAGTTTGCCTGTAAAGAGCCTTTGATATGTCCGTTACGAAATTCTCCGGCTGTGCGTACATCGAGTAATTGAACATTTTTATCATTCAACCCTTTTTCAAAATCGTCAACATTTAAACTTGCATTGTTCTGGGCTCCACTGTTACAACCAAATCCTAATAAGAAGAAGATAACGGACAAAATTCTCATGTTGACTTTTTTGCAAATCTAAGGTCTTCGTTTGTTATGCCGTTCATAAAACTTACAGACAATTCGGCTTTTAACAGCTCATTTCCTGCTTATATTCGAATTCCTAAACCAAAATTATGAACCGACTGCTACTTGCATTACTGCTTTGCATTTCCGTTTCTGTAAATGCACAACAACTTTCTTATTATCTGCCAGCAAATGTTAACTACAGTACTGCTGTTCCAACGCCTAAAGCAACTGTTGGGCATGAAGTAGGAGAGTGGCATATTACCCATGACAGGCTTGTGAATTATATGAAAGCAGTTGATGCAGCCAGCGATCGTGTTTCACTAACGGTTACCGGCACCACACATGAAGGCCGCCAGCAACTTGCACTGTTCATTACGTCACCTGCAAATCATGCAAAATTAGAAAGCATCAGGGAGCAGCACCTGCAATTATCCGATCCGGCAAAAAGCGCTTCACTAAATACAGCTGATATGCCTGCTGTGGTATGGATCGGTTGCAGCATACATGGAAACGAACCAAGTGGTGCCAATATGAGTTTACTGCTTATCTATTACTTAGCCGCAGCACAGGGATCACAGATAGATGAATTGCTGAGCAATACAGTGATCATTTTAGATCCTTCCTTTAATCCTGATGGATTGAATCGTTTTTCAAGCTGGGTAAATACACATAAGAGTGCAACATTAGTAAGCGATCCAAATGCAAGGGAATTTAATGAAGCGTGGCCGGGCGGAAGAACCAATCATTACTGGTTCGATTTGAACCGTGACTGGTTACCTGCACAGCAGCCCGAAAGTCAGAACAGGCTAAACATATTCCATGCATGGAGACCAAATATTTTAACTGATCATCATGAAATGGGAAGCAATTCTTCTTTCTTTTTTCAACCCGGTGTTCCAAGTCGTGTAAATCCAAACACACCAAAAAAGAATCAGCAGTTAACAGGAGCAATTGGAAATTATCATGCAAAATTCTTAGACAGCATTGGTTCTTTCTATTTTACCAAAGAAGGTTATGATGATTTCTATTACGGCAAGGGTTCAACCTTTCCTGATATTCATGGCAGCATTGGTATTTTGTTTGAACAGGCCAGCAGCCGTGGTCATGCGCAGCAAACAGAAAATGGATTGTTAACATTTCCGTTTACAATCCGCAATCAATTTACAACTGCGCTATCAACGTTAGAAGCTGCAAGAAATTTGCGGAAAGATTTATTAAACTATCAGCGTGAATTTTATCAGAATGTAAAACAGGAGGCTTCTGCTTTTCCGGTAAAGGCGTATATGTTTGGTGATGCATATGATCAAAGCCGCAATGCCTTATTTATTGAAATGATGAAGCGGCAGAAAATTGAAGTGTATGAAAACAAACAGAGTTTTGATGCTGATGGAAAGCAGTTTGCTGCAGGAAGTTCATGGATAGTTCCAACCAATCAGTCACAATTCAAAGTGATCAAAACCATTTTTGAACGGACATTGAATTACGAAGACAGTTTGTTTTATGATATCACCAGCTGGACCTTTCCTTTAGCCATGGGCTTGCCATCTGCTGAATTAAAAACATTACCTGCATTGGGAGTAATCGTTGATGAAGTAAAGAAACCAACTGGAAAAATTATTGGTAACAGCAGTAACTATGCTTACGCATTTGAATGGGACGATTTTTATGCAGCTAAATTATTGTATGCACTCCAGTCAAAAGGCGTTAGTACAAAAGTTGCATCACAGTTATTTGAATCAGCAACAGTCAACGGAACTAAAAAATTCAATTATGGTACAATTCTGATTCCGGTACGAAATCAAAACAAAACAGCAGATGAATTAAAGAAACTGATTGAAACAGCTGTTGCAGGAACAGGTGTACAGGTGTATGCATTAGTCAGTGGTTTGTCAACCGGTGGAGTTGATTTAGGCAGTGGAAGTTTTGTAAGTACACGAACTCCAAGAATCCTTTTGATGGGTGGAACAGGAACCAGCAGCAATGATGCAGGTGAAATCTGGCATATGCTCGATCAACGGATGCGGATCCCTTCAACGCTTGTAGAAATTGATCGTTTCAACAGCGTTACCATCACAGGTTATAATATCATCATCATGCCTGAAGGTTCATACAGCAATATGGATAAACAGGCGCAGGATAAACTCCGTGCATGGATCAGTAATGGCGGAACAGTGATGGCATTTGAAAATGCCGGTAAGTTTTTATCAACTGCAGGTATTACCAAAACGATTTACAGAAGTGATGAAACTAAATATGACAGTACGGCTATGCTTGCCTATAATATGCGGAGCGATGAAATAAGAGCGAAAGATATGCCGGGATCAATATTTGAAGCAAGGATTGACAATACACATCCACTTTGTTATGGGTACCGCAGTAAGACGATCAGCATTTTTAAAGCCAGCACACTGTTTATGGATCAGAATAATAATCCATACGACTCACCAGTATTGCTCACAGAAAATTCTTTGCAAAGCGGCTACTTACATAAAAATTTTATTGATAAGGTAAAAGGCAGCGCCATTGTAAATACAGAATCAATCGGCAGGGGCAAAGTGATTACCTACAGCGACAACATGAACTTTCGTGCATTTTGGTTTGGCACCAGCAAGTTGTTTTTGAATGGATTATTCTTTTGATGCGTATTTGTCATCCCGACGAAGGAGGAACCTGTTGAGTAAAGTACAGGAATTGGGCAGTTCCCTCCTTCGTCAGGATGATCGTTTAAAACTTTATCTTTGCCGCCCCCATGATCAATAAAACAGTAGGCTTTTTACACGATGTCATTGACTGGTTTTATCCGCCATTTAAAAAGTTCATGCCCATTCAAACATTCAGGTATGCGGCATGTGGTGGCGGTAATACAGTGCTTGATATCTGTTTATTTTTTGTCAGTTACAACTATATACTTCACAAGGAAATGGTGCATACTCCCTGGTTAACAGTGAGTCCGCATATTGCTGCTTTTCTCATGTCGTTTATTGTTACATTTCCAGTTGGTTACTTTCTGAGCCGTTACGTGGTTTTTGAAGGTACATCAGCGCCAAAAAGAGAACAATTACCCAAATACATGGCTGTGGTGCTGGGTTCTATTCTGCTTAACTATTTCTTTCTGAAAGTATTTGTTGAAACCTTTGGCATGTATGCTACGCTGGCAAAAATCTGCACTACGGTTTTTGTTGTAGCGTTCAGTTATTTCTCGCAGAAACATTTTACGTTTAAATAAAAACAGCTCCTCTGAATCCCCGCCTGAATGTTGCAGTCGGGCAGGCCCCAAAGCGGAGAACTCTGAACACAGCCCTCGCTCTTTTAAATTTTCTATTTCTTTTGCTGCTTTATAATTTGAGTTTTGTCTGGTTATATTCAATTGTTGAATAGGAAGAACAACATGTTTGTCTAGGTATTTAAGTACCGCCTCCGCTCTACAGGAGAGGAGGATGGGAGGTGAGGCTTCCTCTTTCATTATCTGCCTTTAAACCTTACTTTTGCTTACTTTGATTGCTAAATTTATACCATGAGTATTAACCGTAAAATTTCAACACTGGATGAGTTCACCATTCAGCAGTTGCGCAACTTCCCGCAGGCCACGGGTGAGTTAAGTAGTTTGCTGAGAGATCTTGGTCTTGCGGCGAAACGTGTAAATGTGGAAGTGAATAAAGCCGGGTTGGTGGATATTCTTGGCGATCATGGCAGCATTAATGTGCAGGGAGAGGATGTAAAGAAGCTGGATATTTATGCCAACGATCAGTTTATGAAAGTGTTGCAGCATGGTATCAGTTGTGCAGGTATTGGCAGTGAGGAGATGGATGATATTGTGGTGTTTGATGATGAAATCAGTAACAATGCCAAGTATGTGGTGATGTTTGATCCGCTGGATGGAAGCGGCAATATTGATGTAAACATTTCAATCGGTACTATATTCAGTGTATATCGCCGTGTAAGTGAAAGAGGACAGCCATGTACCAAGGCCGATTTTTTACAAAAAGGTCGTAACCAGGTTGCGGCAGGTTATATGGTGTACGGTTCAAGTACTATGATGGTATATGCAACAAGAAGAGGAGTGAATGGTTTTACACTCGATCCGGCAATTGGTGAATTTTGTTTGAGTCATCCTGATATTCAATGTCCGCCCGATGGACATATCTATTCAGTGAATCATGGTAATTTTTTCCGATACGAAAAAGGTGTGCAGGATTATATTACTGCCTGTCAGAAAAAAGACAAAACAAACGGCGGCCCTTATACACAGCGTTATATTGGAAGTATGGTGGCAGATGTACACAGGAGTTTGATCAAAGGAGGAATTTTTATGTACCCGGGCACAACTGAAAAGCCCAATGGCAAATTACGTTTGGCTTATGAGTGCAACCCGTTCGCCTTTATTATGGAGATGGCCGGCGGAAAAGCAACCAATGGAAAAATTCCCATCATTGATGTAGAACCAACGGAACTGCATCAGCGTGTACCGATGTTTATTGGCAGTAAGAATATGATGGAAGAACTGGAATCACATTTGAATAAATAAGATGCAGCGAAAGATTATTGAGATAAAGAATTTAGTGAAGGATTACGGCAGCTTTCATGCCGTAAAGGGCATCAGCTTTGATGTGTACGAAGGTGAAATATTTGGATTACTTGGACCCAACGGTGCAGGTAAATCAACTACACTTGAAATTATTGAAACACTCCGTGAAAAAACAAGCGGCGAAGTTTTTGTGGATGGATTGAACCTGGATAAACAGGCCAATGAAATTAAACAGATCATTGGAGTACAGTTGCAGACATCAGGTTATTATCCCGGCTTAAACTTAACCGAGTTGATTCATTTGTTCAGCGGTTTGTATAACCGTAAAGTAAATGCAATGGATTTACTGAAAACGGTGAACCTGGAAGAAAAGGCAAAAGCAAAATATAAAGAATTGAGTGGCGGACAGAAGCAACGTTTTTCTGTTGCTACAACACTCATCAATGAACCAAAGATTGTTTTTTTGGATGAACCAACAACCGGTCTTGATCCGCAGGCAAGAAGAAATTTGTGGGAGCTGGTAAAAAATATCCAGGCAAGAGGAACAACAGTGATCATTACCACTCATTATATGGACGAAGCAGAATACCTCTGCGAAAGAGTAGCCATCATCGACAGTGGAAAAATTGTGGCTCTAGATTCTCCCGGTAAGCTTATTGACAACCTGCTGGCTACCGGCTTTGAACGGCCCACACAAATGAAGCAGGCAAACTTAGAAGATGTATTTATCACTTTAACCGGTCATGCATTGCGTGACGAATAAATTTTAATCAATTATCACATGCGAATTATCACAATTGCTATTGCATTCGTAACAATTTCAGTATCGGCTTTTTCTCAAGCCAAAAAAACACCGGTAAAAAAAGCACCGGTTAAACCGGCTGTTGCACCCAAACCTTTCTTAAGAAATGGTGTTGACAGTTTAAGTTATGCAATTGGTATGAATATCGGTACCAACATGAAAGCACAGGGAATTGAAAAGCTCAACTATGCGGCTTTAAACAAAGCCATTGCAGATGCAATAAAAGAAACCACTTCTCCATTAATGAATCAAGATCAATGTAATATGACTATTCAAC
>JBEBHT010000018.1:0-23180 GCA_040081135.1 Lacibacter sp.
GATTTTATGTTTATAACTGATAAAAGCAACGATGGCCAGGCAAGTAACTGGTTTTATCAGCAGGAAGTAAGCATCATTAGCAATGTGAAGAAAGCATACGGCTTGGGCATGATCAATATTTTTTGCTGGCACCTGCGTGAGCCATACAACGAAAATTCATTTTATGTAAGTGATATGACAGCTACTGAGAAAGCCAACGCATTCAAAAGTATTTTACCCGGCGGAGCAAATCACAACTGGTATAAACTGAAATTAGATAAAGTGGCTTCTGTGTTTAATAACCTGAAAGGAACCGGTGGTGAATTAATTCCTGTGATCTTCCGCCCCTTTCATGAATTTGATGGAAGCTGGTTTTGGTGGGGTGCAAATTTTTGTACGGAAGAAGAATTTAAAACAGCCTTTAAATTTACCGTTGAATATTTAAGAGATACCAAAGGAGTGCGTAATGTATTGTATTCATTCGGACCCGATAACAGTTATGATACACAGGCCAAGTATTTAAGCCGCTATCCCGGCGATGCGTATGTTGATGTACTTGGAATTGATAATTACTGGGACTTGCGCAGCGGTGCAGGACAGGCAGGTGCAACTCTGGCTAATACGAAAATGAAAGTGGTTTCTGATTTAGCCAAAACAAGAGTAAAAATTGCTGCTATGACAGAAACGGGTTACCAGGTTACACCAACAACTCCTCCTGTTACAGGTTGGTTCTCGAATTATTTATATAGTGTTATAACAAATAACGTTGAAGTTGCTTTTGTGATGTTTTGGGTAAATAGTGGAACGGGTTATTATGTGCCACCTCCATCAGGTACAAACGTTACCGATTTTATTGACTTTACCAATAAGCCAAAAGCTTTCCTGATAAACGAAATACCGAAGATGTATGTGATGCCGAATTGATAAGAGGTTTTTGAAACTTATTATTTTTCACTTCTGTCTAACTCCCAATCATCTGTTCTGAATGGATTTACCGGCAAGCCTTCCTTGCTGAAGAGGTTGGGCATGGCCGTGCTGCTGTAACCAAAACGTACTGCAACAGGTTGCTTTACCTGTTTGCTGAAAACAATCAACCGGTTATTTTCAATTTTTGAAGAAGCAGGATAGAAAACTTTATCAACTCCTGCAATATATAATTCTGTTACAGTTTTTCCATTTACAATAAACCCTGTTGGAACATTTTCAAAGCTGATACTAATATTCTCCTTTTTCACTTCCATGCTTTTATAAACCGGGTTTTTATAAGTAATGCCGGTTTGATGATAGGTTTCTGCCAGTGCCCAGGCTGCAAGCCGGTAGCCAACATCATGTTTGTTTTTTGGATGAATGTCTTTGATATTATCAACAAGATCTGTTATTACAACCATTCCAACATTGGGAACTGTCAGTACTTTGGTTTGTTGCTCACGTACAATGGCAGAAGCAAACTTATTATCATAAGCGTAGGGAGCAATCTGAACATAGTAAAACGGAAAATCTTTCTTCCATGCTTTTCGCCACGAACCAATTAATGCAGTTAAAAGCTTGGCATATGAATCGGGTGCGGCTGTGTTACTTTCTCCCTGGTACCAGAGAGCACCAGCAATTGTATAATTTGTAACCGGAGCAATCATGGCGTTAAATGCTGCACCAGGAGTATAGGGCCACCAGTCGAATGGTTGCTGTTTTGCAGAGGCCGCTTTTAATTCTGCATCATTTGTAACAGCAGTTTCTTCTGCCCATACTTCTGCCGGTGTACCGCCCCAGTTGGCACTGATTAAACCAACAGGAACATTTAAACTGCTGTTGATTTTTTTACCAAAGAAATAGCCAACAGCACTGAAGCTTTTCAATGTGTTTGAATCGCAGCTCAACCATTTGCCTTCACAATTATCCTGTGGATAGAATGAAGTTGACTTTGGTATATAAAAGAATCGGATATTACTGTTGATGCATGTTGATAATTCTGCTTTAACATCGGGTAAGCCCCAGTTGTAATTCATTTCCATGTTCGACTGACCGGAGCAAATCCATACTTCACCAATCAGTACGTTATTTAATACAATTGTATTTCTTCCTTTTAATATAATCGTATAAGACCCACCGGCTTTGGGTGTTTGTATACTCATTTCCCACTTTGCTCCTCTTGAAGCGATTGCAGAATCTGTTTGATTATTCCAGGAAGTTGTTACAAAAATTTTTTCAGCAGGATCGGCCCAACCCCAGATTTTTACAGTTGCTTTTTGCTGAAGTACCATATTGCTGCTTACAAGATTGGGCAAACGGATATCGGCATTTACAGTTAAAAAAGAAAGGGCAAAGAACGCAATAGCAAGAATCTTTTTCATGTTTGTCCGGAGTTAATATTGAAGAAGCCTAAGGTAGGAATTGTTCTGATGTTGAAAGGGAAATTCTCAGAATTTTATGTTCAGGATTTTGTGTTGGTGGTAGAAGGATTTGCCGTTGATGATATTCTTTCTCCGTAGCACGGATAGTGCCACAACTCCAACACTGCGCTAGAGAATGTTTTATTTATTCACTTGCCTGCCAAAAAATATAACCTTAAGGTTTTGGGAAATCTAAAGAAAAAAGGCTACTCTTAGTATGGAAATAAATGATTATTTACTCTTGTTAGAAGTAAAACCAAGAATATGAAATTATTGTCTATATTATTAGCAGTTTGTTTAGTGAAGATTTCCTTTGCACAAGTGTCCACACCTTATGCCGATGTAATTCAGAAAAAAAAGAAAATTTCAATACCTATTATTGGTAAAGATAGAACGTTTAATAACCAATTTAGGCATATGGGAACTTCTTTTATTGTTCAAATGGAAGATACAAATTGCATTGTATTTATTACATGCGAACATGTTGTTGCCATTAAAGATTCCATAACACAAAAAACAATTAGAACAGTAGAAAAGATTTTTGCGAATTTAAATTTGACGAATGATTCAATATTGACACTACCTCTTGATGTGATATACAGAGATGAAATAAATGATTTTGCTATCCTACAGTTAAAAGATTTAAATGACCTAAAACTCACGAAAAAATATAATTTAAGCCTCAATATGTTGCATATAAAGGAATTAGATGAGGCTACTGATTTGAGGGAAGGAGAAACCTTACTTTATATAGGATATCCTATGTCTTTTGGGGTAGGTAAGAAGAACTATCCAATTTCTAGGAGTGGGTTTGTCTCACAAAATATTGAGGATTCTTCAAAATTCTTAATGGATGGATTTGTACAGGGGGGCTATAGTGGAAGTCCTGTTTATAGAATAAAAGAAAACCCTTCTAAAATGGAATGGAAATTCAAAGTTGTAGGGATAGTACAAGCGTATCCAAATGAGTATCTGTATGTAAGACCTAATAATAGTGAGAAAATAAAAATTACAACTAATCCAGGTTTTACAATCGTTGGAAAAATGAAACCAATAATTGAAAAACTAAAAAAAGCTGAGTGTATAAAATAGTATAGGGAAAGGAATCATTTTCTCACCCGAGTCTTTTTGAATAAACCTAAGTTAAGAATTATTCTGTTGTTCAAAGTAAGATTCTCAGGCGATGTCTCTGCTCGGGATTTTGTGTGGTTGGCGGCAGGACTCGCCGGTGATAATTTTTATTTTCCATAACACGGCGAGTGCCACAACGCCATCTCACAACGCCATCTGACACTACGCCTGAGAACATTTTATTTATTCACTCAGCTGCAAAAAATGTTGGATCAATATAGTTAAACCCACCAAGGGATTTTTTCCTTTGAATAATATTCCTCAAGAATGTCAAAGTCTCCTGCTTCGTTACAGTTCAATACATACTCTAAGGCCTTCTTGGATTTTTCAGATTTTTGATTTTCTAAAAAAGCTATTGTTTCTTTAACACCTGCAAAAGGAACTAATTGAATGTCAACACCACAATAAGCATCAAAATCAACTGTTTTGGCTTCCCATATTAAAAGACAGTCTTCGATTTTTTGATGAAACGTAACCAAATAGCTTGCAAACATCAGTTCCTCTATTCCAATTTTGTTTTCTGGATTTCTTCGTAAATGAATGAATGTCTTTAAGAGGCAAACTGCAAAGGCATGATTATTATTTTCTCGTATGTGAATCGATAACTTTACTCTTGCTTCATTGTCAGATTGCAGTTGTTTTGCATTTACATTGGAAATCTCTCCAGAATTATTGAATGTATCAATCAATGTAAAAATGTCCACTCCTTTAAAATATTTGAGAGATGAAAATTATTGCGATCAACTCAATCAGTGCCAGCACGCTTTCAATAAACTCGAATCGATCATTAACTCCAAACTATACAAGCATCTTAATAATCCACCACCTGCTCTTCAATCAGTTGCGGCAATTCTCTCCACTCATATTGCTGGTTACGCAATTGCGGTTCAAAGCCTGCTTCTTTAATAGCTTCCTGGATTGATTTGTAGGTAAAGCGATGCGGTGCACCGGCAGCACTCACTACATTTTCTTCGAGCATGATGCTTCCAAAATCATTGGCACCGCCATGCAAACAAAGCTGTGCGGTTTCTTTACCAACAGTGAGCCAGCTGGCCTGTATATTTTTTACGTTGGGTAACATGATACGGCTGATAGCAATCATCCGCACATATTCATCGGCAGTAGTAAGATTATGTACACCACGAATCTTTGCAAGTAAAGTATCTGCATCCTGGAAAGTCCAAGGAATAAAGGCTAAGAATCCCTTTGCTTCTGCAGGTTTCTGACTCTGTACTTCACGGATCTTCACCAAATGTTCAAAACGTTCACGGATCGTTTCTACATGACCAAACATCATGGTTGCTGAAGTGGTAATATTGAGTATATGTGCTTCATGCATAATATCTAACCATTCCTGTGCGCCACATTTTCCTTTGCTGATCAACCGGCGTACACGGTCAATTAAAATTTCAGCACCTGCACCGGGCAATGAATCCATGCCTGCTTCTTTCAAAGCAGTGAGTACTTCTTTATGTGTGCTTTTTGCAAGCTTGGTGATATGTGCAACTTCGGGTGGCCCGAGTGTGTGTAGTTTAATGTTGGGATAAAGTGATTTCAACTGTTTGAACAGGGTTGTATAAAATTCAAGTCCCAGTTCAGGATGATGACCGCCCTGCAACAGCAACTGATCACCGCCCCACTTAATGGTTTGATCGATCTTTACTTTATAAGTTTCAATATCGGTGATATAAGCTTCTGCATGTCCGGGAATACGGAAGAAGTTGCAGAACTTACAATTGGCAATACATACATTGGTGGTATTCACATTCCGGTCGATCTGCCAGGTTACTTTGTCGTGAGGCACCTGTTGTTTCCGCAGTTCATCAGCTACATACATTAACTCAGTGAGTGGTGCATGTTCAAACAGGTACATGCCTTCTTCAATGGTTAAAAATTCAAAATTGGATGCCTTTTTATAAAGTTCGTTCAGATTCATTTTGATAGATTTCAAGAAAGAAAATTGTTGCCACGAAGGCACAAAGACAGAAAGAGTGAAGGTAACGATGGTTCCCTTTAGAGCCTTTGCGTCTTTGTGGCCACAAAAGTACAGCCAGATTCTGTAAGTACAGCGAAGCGTTTATCCTAATTCTCTTGTCTAACTCATAACTTTAATTAATATTGAACCGTGAACTTGCTTAAAACGATATGCCTGCTCCTGATCTGCTCCAGATTGAGTGCACAGGAAAGGGACTTCCCCCCGGCTAAACTGCTCACCAGCTTTAAGTTTGAGCAGTTAACAGGAGGCATTGTTATACTGCGGGCAACACTTGATAAATTCCCCGATACACTCAATTTTATATTAGATACCGGCAGTGGCGGTATTTCGCTTGATACGCTTACTGCACTCTATTATAAATTACCTGTTGAAAAAAGTGATCGTACCGTTCGTGGAATTGGAGGCGTAAAACCACTTCAGTATTATAAAGGGGGCACTTTGCATTTTAAAGGACTGGATGTTGAAAAGCTCGACTTTCATATTAACGACTATGAAATTCTGAGTGAAGTGTATGGTTTAAGGGTTGATGGAATTATCGGCTTCTCTTTATTAAGAAGGTTTATTGTTGCTCTTGATTATGATACCCAGATGATTTCTATTTACACACCCGGTAAATACAAGTATCCAAAAAATGGAACTTACCTGGAACCCAAATTTGCCTCTATCCCTATTACACAACACCATGTATCTGATGAAAAGAATTATTTACTGAATTTTTATTTTGATACCGGTGCAGGGATGTGTTTGCTTTTTACCGATCGGTTTTTGGAGGATAGCGTACTGATCAGCAAGAAAAGAAAAATAGTAAGCACACAGGTAGAAGGGCTGATGGGTAAGATAGGCATGCGGCTTTCAACAGTGAAACGGGTAAAAATAGGTCCGTATAAATTTAACAGGGTGCCGATTCATATTTATAATGACTCGATGAATGTACTGGCCTACCCTGATATTTCAGGATTAATTGGAAGTGATTTACTGCGGAGGTTTAACCTGGTAATCAATTACCCTGAACGGATTATTCACCTTACGCCCAATACACATTTAAAAGATCCGTTTGATTATTCTTATACCGGAATGAGTTATTATTTCATTGATGGTAAAGTAACCATCACAGAAGTACAACAGGGATCGCCTGCTGAAAAGGCGGGGTTTTTACCCGGCGATGTAATTTTTGGAGTAGAAAATAATTTTACAAATAGTATTCAGCAATACAAAGCCCTGATGCAAACAGCAGGAGAAAAATTAAGAATATTGATCTTCCGTAACACTCAACCCCGGCTGATTGAGTTAAAAGTTGGCAGTATTTTGAAGTAATACCCTTCAACAATTCTTTTTTACCGAATTTTACAGTCGTTTTCTAAAACTTACAAAAGAGACATGATCAATTTTGAACGCTTTGTTCTTTCGAACGGATTAAAAGTACTTATACATAAAGATATGGCTACACCCATGGCAGTAGTAAATGTGCTGTATGATGTGGGTGCAAGGGATGAAGATGAAAACCGCACAGGCTTTGCTCATTTATTTGAACACCTGATGTTTGGTGGATCAATTAATATTCCTGATTATGATGAACCGCTGCAGCAGGCAGGCGGTGAAAACAATGCATATACCACCAACGATCTTACCAATTATTACTGTCAGCTCCCTGCTGAAAATATTGAAACAGCTTTTTGGTTAGAAAGTGACCGCATGCTGAGCCTGGCTTTTGATGAAAAAAGTTTAGACGTACAGCGCAAAGTGGTGAGCGAGGAATTTAAAGAACACTATCTCAACAAACCTTATGGCGATGTATGGAATAAAATACGGGAGATGGCGTATAAAAAACATCCGTATAAATGGATGACGATAGGTAAAGAATTAAAACATATTGAAGAAGCACAATTGCAGGATGTAAAAAACTTTTTCTTTAAACACTACACTCCTTCCAATGCTATTTTAGTTGTTGCAGGAAATGTTGAAACAGAAAATGTAATGCGTTTGGCAGAGAAATGGTTTGGTCCGATACCGGCTGGCGAAAAGTATGTACGTCAGTTACCACAGGAACCGAAACAAACTGAAGCAAGAAGATTGGAAATTACTGCTGATGTTCCGCTGGATGCTTTTTATAAAGTATGGCATATGGCTTCCAGACTGGAAAGGGGATATTATGTAACAGATTTGATCACTGATATTTTAGGCGGAGGTGCCAGCAGCCGTTTGTTTCAGGCACTGGTGAAAGAGAAGAAACTTTTCAGCAGTATCGATTGTTCTCATTTCGGAAGTACTGATACAGGTTTGTTGAGCATAGAAGGAAAATTAGTGAAGGGTGTAAAAATAGAAGATGCAGAAAAAGCAGTGAATGAAGAAGTGGAGAAAATGAAAACACAGCTGGTGGATGAAAAGGAACTGCAAAAAGTAATCAACAAAACTGAAAGCACTATTTTGTTTGAAGATATGAGTGTGATGAGCCGAGCCAACAGTCTTGCTTATTATGAACTGTTAGGCGATGCACAACTGATGAACGATGAATTACAGAGATATGAAAGTGTAACAGCGCAGGAACTGATGGATGAAAGCATCCGGATCTTTGATGAACGAAACAGCAATACATTGTATTATTTAGCCAAGAATTAATTACATGAGTGTACTCACAGAACAATTAAACAGAGCTACAGCACCTTTATATAAAGACGCAACAGAGTTTGACTTAAAACTCAAGCCCTACGAAAAATATATACTGGATAATGGCGTGGAAGTATATGCAGTAAATGCAGGAACGCAGGAAGTGATGAGCCTGGAACTGGTATTCAATGCAGGTAACTGGTACGAACAGCAGAACAATGTTGCAGCCGCTACCAACTTTCTCATCAAGAACGGAACAAAGAATAAAAATGCATTTGAACTGACGGAGCATTTTGATTACTATGGCTCACACCTGAGCCGTGGCTGTTACAATGAAACCTCAACCATTATTCTGCATTGCATCGACAGGCATTTTACCAAGCACCTGCCGGTGATTGCTGAAATGATCACTGATTCCATTTATCCGCAGCATGAACTTGATATCTACAAGCAAAACATGCAGCAGCGCTTAACTGTGAGTTTGAAGAAATGTGATTTTGTTGCAACACGTTTGATTGAAGAATATTTGTTTGGCCGGAATCATCCATATGGAGTTTACAGCAACAAAGAAGATTATGATGCTTTGCAGCAACAGCAGTTGCAGGATTATTATAAACAGTATTATACCAATGGCCACTGTACCATTTTTGCAGCAGGTTTACTGCCTGCTGATTTTATGCAGCAGCTCAATGCAACCATTGGTCAGCTGCCACTGAATCAAAAAGAGATACCATCCATTATTCACCCGGTAACTCCGGCTGTTGAAAAAAAATACCGAATTGCCAATGATGTTAACGGTGTGCAGGGTGCCATCCGCATTGCAAGGGAATTTCCCAACCGTCATCATCCCGATTTTCAACCGGTGCAGGTGCTCAATTCATTGTTCGGTGGATTTTTTGGTTCAAGACTGATGAGTAATATCCGTGAAGACAAAGGATATACCTACGGCATTCACAGTTATATTCTCAATCATATTTCAACAACTGCATGGATGGTGAGCACTGAAGCCGGGAAAGAAGTTTGTGAGGCAACCATTAAAGAAGTGTATACTGAAATGGAAGACCTGCGCAATGAACTGGTTGATGCCGAAGAACTGCAGCTGGTGAAGAATTATCTCATCGGTACCGTTCTTGGTGACCTGGACGGTCCCTTCCATATTATTGGCCGCTGGAAAAATTTAATTTTAAATGGACTGGATGAGAACTATTTTTATTCTTCAGTTGATACAATTAAGCATATTACAGCAAAGCAGGTACAGGAACTGGCAAACAAATATTTACAACCGGAAGATTTTTATGAATTAGTGGTGGTGTAAGAGTTCAACACAGAGGAATGGAGGAACAGAGAAACACGGAAGTGTGGAAATGTTGAAATCAGTAAGCTGTAGATTCTTGATCAGTTTTAATGATGTTGTTAAAAGATGGCATCAGAAGAAGAATAAATGGTAACCCGGATCTGGAATAACCTCTGTGTTACTCCATTTCTCTAAAACTCTGTGTTTAAAAATGAAGTTTATTTTAAAAGTCCTTATAACAGCCGTCAATGCTTTTGTACTGGCGTATTTATTACCCGGCATCAGCATTAATCATTTCTTCACTGCTATTGCTGTTGCTTTTGTACTGGCACTGCTGGATGCAATTGTAAAACCCATCCTTGTATTGTTTACATTACCGGCTACTATTTTCACATTGGGACTGTTCCTGTTTGTGATCAATGCCTGTATTATATTACTGGATGCCTACTTTGTAAAGGGCTTTGTGGTAGATGGCTTCTGGTATGCACTGCTCTTCAGCGTTTGTCTGTCAATTATCAATTCATTCGTACACAAAATGGTATTGAAAGAAGAGGACAAGAACAAAGCAGGCTGATCTTATTGCAGCAATACCTTCTTTACAAACCGCTGGGTACGGTTTTCAATTACACACTGGTAAATTCCTTTAGGCAGGCCATTGAGTGAAACAGAAATTGACTCTGTTCCTTCATCAATCATTACCGCTTTCATCACAGCCCCATTAGTATTAATAATTTTCAAAGCAGAACGGAAGGCTGTTTTGGGAAAAAGCAGTTGCAGCTCAGTTCCTCTTTGTTTGATCTTTAATTCTTCAGAAGTATAAGATTTAACAGATGCTGAAGCTTCACTCTTTACTGTTTGTGCAAATACAGTTGCAGGCATTTGCCAGCAAAGGATTGCCAGGAACAAAAGAAATTCCTTTTTTAATTGACTTGAAAGCAGAACTTTGTTTCTCACCGAATGTAGTTTATAAAAAATGCTGTTTGATCGCAAAAACCTTACCAATTCTGAACTGACCGGTATTTATCAATCATTGCTCTATCCCAGATTAATCGAAGAAAAGATGCTTTTATTGCTTCGCCAGGGAAAAATTAGCAAATGGTTTAGTGGAATTGGACAGGAAGCAATTGCCGTGGGAGCCACGCTGGCACTGCAACAGGAAGAATGGATCATGCCTCTTCACCGCAATCTTGGTGTATTCACCACCCGTAACATGCCGCTGCATAAATTATTTATGCAATGGCAGGGAAATAAGGAAGGATACAGTAAAGGAAGGGAACGCAGTTTTCATTTCGGCAGCAGGGAACATCATGTGTGCGGAATGATTTCACATCTTGGTCCGCAGATGGCTATTGCAGATGGGGTGGCACTGGCTTACAAACTCAGGGAAGAAAAGAAGGTATCACTTGCTTTTACAGGTGAAGGCGGAACAAGTGAAGGTGATTTTCATGAAGCATTAAATGTGGCAGCAGTATGGGACTTGCCCGTAATCTTTATCATTGAAAACAATGGCTACGGATTAAGCACTCCCACCAATGAGCAATATAAATGCGAAAGCCTGATTGAACGTGCAAGAGGATATGGTATAGAGGGAATCAAGATTGATGGCAACAATATTCTTTCTGTACTGGACACTATTAAAGGTGTTCGTGATTTTTGTATTAAATACCAGAAACCATATTTAATTGAATGTACTACTTTCAGGATGCGTGGACATGAAGAAGCAAGCGGTACGAAATATGTTCCCAAACATTTATTTGAGATTTGGGAGAAAAAAGATCCCATTAAAAATTTTGAAACTTACCTGTTGAGCGAAGCGGTATTAACAGAAACGGGAATTGAAGCAATCAGAACTGAATTAAAACAGAAGATTGAAACTGAATTGCAATTGGCCAATACTGCAAAACCAATGGTTGTTGATACGGAGGAAGAACTGGAAGATGTGTTTGCTGAGCCTTCAGTAGTGAATCGTCAGTCGACAGTCAGAGTGATTGATAATTCGGCAATCTCTCACGCTTCACGCCTCACGCTTCACGATAAACGTTTCGTCGATGCAATCAAAGAAGGCCTTCATCAATCCATGCAAAAACATCCCAACCTTATTTTAATGGGTCAGGATATTGCAGAGTATGGTGGTGCATTCAAGATCACCGAAGGATTTGTTACTGAGTTTGGAAAAGACAGAGTTAGAAATACACCGATTTGTGAAAGTGCGATAGTTGGCGCTGCATTGGGATTGAGTTTAGAAGGATACAAAGGGTTGATGGAAATGCAGTTTGCCGATTTTGCAACGGTTGGTTTTAACCAGATCGTTAATAACCTGGCGAAAATTCATTACCGCTGGGAACAAAACGCTGATGTGGTGATCCGTATGCCAACGGGCGGTGGTGTTGGTGCCGGTCCTTTTCATTCGCAAAGCAATGAAGCATGGTTTACAAAAGTTCCCGGACTGAAAGTTGTTTATCCATCTTCACCAATGGATGCAAAAGGTTTGCTGATTGCTGCTATTAATGATCCAAACCCGGTTTTGTATTTTGAACACAAGGCATTGTACCGTTCTGTAAGCGGAGATGTGCCCGAAGAATATTATGAAATTGAAATCGGCAAAGCCCGTCATGTAAGAAGCGGTGATGAAATATCGATCATTACCTATGGTGCAGGAGTGCATTGGGCTGAAGATTATGCATCCGAACATCCGGAAATTTCCATTGATATATTAGATTTAAGAACACTTGCTCCATTGGACTATCATGCAATCCGTGAAGCCGTAAAAAGAACCGGAAGAGTGTTGCTGCTGCATGAAGACACATTGATCGGCGGTATTGGAGGAGAAATAGCTGCCTGGATCGGGGAGCATTGTTTTTCCCTGCTGGATGCACCGGTGATGCGTTGTGGAAGTCTGGAAACTCCCATTCCATTTAATATAGAACTGGAACAGAATTTTATGGCGAAAGCAAGACTGGGTGATTATGTGCAGAAGCTGATTGGATTTTGATCAGGAAATAACGATGAAAAATCCCTTATTTTTCCGGTCCAAAACCTTGTAACCAGATGAAGCGCCGGTTCATAACCCTCTTATTTATTTTTACTGTTTGTTACGCCAGTGCACAGGATCATTCAAAATCCATCAACAATGCTTTTCTTATTTCAAGGATGGTTGAAAAATTTCATGTGCAGCCAAAACCTATGAATGATGAACTAAGCAGTCATCTCTTTCAGCAGTTTTTAAAAAAAGTTGATGATGAACGAATCGTTTTCCAGGCAGAGGATATTAACAGGCTCTCCATGTACCGTTATACATTAGATGAAGAAAT
Source organism: Lacibacter sp. (assembly GCA_040081135.1). Classification (GTDB taxonomy): domain Bacteria; phylum Bacteroidota; class Bacteroidia; order Chitinophagales; family Chitinophagaceae; genus Lacibacter. The sequence goes on from JBEBHT010000018.1 coordinate 12,703, forward strand.
TAACCAGCGGAAAACAGGCTTTCTTCAACTGGTTACATCTATCTGGCAAAAACGAATCAAACAAAATGATTCATTAATCAGGATTATCTGCAAAACGCCCTTTCAGTTTTCTGTACCTGAAAAATTTACAGAAGCAGAAGATTCCTCCTACACAGTATCTCTTGCCGCCAAGCAAAGCAAGCTGTATAAGCATGTGAAGCTGCAGATGCTGGATGCGGTATCAGAGATAGTGCTTGATGATGCAAAATCAAAACTGCAGCGGTCAAAAAAATTCAACGATAGTATTGAAGTTGTATTCAGGAAAATGCTTGAAGAGTCTTATCAAAAAAAATATGCTGCTTCACTGCAAACATCCAAACTTGAAATAAAGCTGGGTAATTTATTCTGCAGCACACTGGCAACCTGTTATGATCCGCATACGAATTTTATGCCTGCTGAAGAAAAGGAAGCCTTTGACGAAGACCTAGGGCAAAAGCCATTGCGATTTGGATTTGGTCTTGATGAAAATGAAAATGGCGAAGTAACCATTGGTAATCTGCAGCCGGGAAGTTCTGCATTTAAAAGCGGAGCAATAAATGCCGGCGATAAAATTATTGCCATACAGGAACCCGGCAAAACGAATGTAGATGTAAGCGGGTATGATTTGCCTCAGTTAGACAGTACCATCAGCGAAACAAAATCAGACAAACTATTTCTTACTGTAAAAAAGCCGGATGGAACATCAAGACAGGTTACACTTTATAAAGAACGATTTGCAACAGAAGAGGATGAAGAAGACAAAGTGCAGAGTTATGTATTAAAAGGCAGTAAAAACATTGGTTATATTTCTATCCCTGATTTTTATGTTGATTGGGAAAATACAGAAACAGGTATTTACGGATGTGCCAATGATGTGGCAAAGGAAATAATCAAACTGAAAAAAGAAAACATTGAAGGTTTGATTATTGATATCCGCTATAATGGCGGCGGCTCTGTTCAGGAAGCAATTGAGCTTTCAGGAATTTTTATTGATGGGGGACCGGTTGCCCAGTTTAAATTAAGAGAGCCGAAAGTTTACACTTTAAAAGATGTAAACAGCGGTAGTATTTTTGACGGTCCGCTGGTAGTGATGGTAAACGGATCCAGTGCATCTGCATCTGAAATGTTTTCAGGTACATTACAGGATTATAACAGGGCCATCATTGCAGGAACGCAAACGTATGGAAAGGCAACCGGCCAGGTGGTTTTTTCACTTGATACAACAGTTACAAGGGAAGCGCCAGATCAGAAAAAAACAGAAGCTTATATTAAAATAACTACCTCGGCCATTTACCGGCTCAATGGTCAAACGGCCCAGCAGCATGGAATTATCCCTGATATTCTTTTGCCCGATCTGCTGCAAACAGTTGGAGAAAAAGAAAAAGACGGACAGTTTGTATTTACACTTGCACCCATTGAAAAGAATAAATATTATAAAGCATTCGCATTGCTTCCTAAAGATGGAGCAAACGTTGTTGCATCTTCAGTGATTGATACTGCGTCGTATTTTAAAACATTAAAAGAATTTGAGCAATGGATTAAAGAAATGCTGAAACAAAAAGATGTTTCCCTGTTGCTGGAAGACAGGCTGAAGCTGAAGAGAAAGGGTGAGGATTATTACGCTTTTTTTGAGAAGTATAAACAGCAACCCTCATTTGCAGTAACCAATCACCAGTTGCAAAAAGAACGACTTAAAGCCAGTGAATGGCTTACTGAAATAGATAATGAAACAAAAGAGCTGCTGGCAGAGGACCCATATATTAATATCTGTTACCGGGTTTTGATTAAAATGATTACTCATTGATTATAAAAAAAATTTCTTCTTATTTTCATAACTAAGAATTGTAAATAAATAGACACATGAAATGCCCATAAACAATCCCGATGACTATGGGATACCAACCGAAGACGATTATGGGCATATTATGTGGCAAACAATAAAATATAAATGAACACATGAAAACAACACTACGCATTGTATCAGTTATTTCCTTTTATCTTTTTTCCTTTTCATTTGTTTCTGCCCAGGACGACAGCCCTGTTGCGTATATGAACCTGATTGAAAAAGCTGAACAGGATGCCAACCAGAAATATCTTGCTTATGTAAGCGCTGCTGCACATAGCAGCAGGGTAAGAAAAATTGAAAAAATGCGTCAGCAGCTGCTGGAGGGAATTATTAAAAGCCGCAACAGTGTAATTGGCACTCCTTTTTACAAAGGTGATAAAACATTGCGCCAGAGCAGTATTGACTATCTCAACTTCCTCTATCTTATTTTTAATGAAGACTACGCTAAAATTGTAAATACAGAAGAAATTGCCGAACAGTCATACAATGAAATGCAGGCTTATTTGCTGCTGCAGGAAAAGACCTCTGAAAAGCTGAATGATGCGCAGATAAAAAGAGAGTTTGCCACAAAAGAATTTGCTGCAAAGAATAAAATTAACCTCATACAGGGCAGCTCAGAAATGGGAGATAAGATGAAGAAGGCGTCAGAGGTTATTAAATACAGAAACAAAGTGTATATGGTTTTCTTTAAGTGTAACTGGCAGTGGAATGAAATGAACAAGGCAGTAAAGAATGGCAAGATCAATGATATTGAACAGGCACGAAATGCTGTTATCAGTTATGCAAAAGAAGGAATGACAGCACTGGATACGCTCAAAAACTTTGAAGGTGACCCTTCTATTGCAAATACCTGCCGTCATGCAATGAATCAGTACAAAAGGATGGCAGAGACCGATGTACCTAAACTCACAGACTTTATATTGAAAACAGAAAATTTTGAGAAGGTAAAAAAGTCATACGATTCAAAATCTCAAAGAGACCGCACACAACAGGATGTTGACAATTACAACAAGGCTGTGAATGAAATGAACGCAGGCATAAATGCTTATAACAGCACCAATAAGTACCTGTATGATCAGCAAAACGAAGTGATCAAATCATGGGAAAAAGCTGATAAAGATTTCGCTGATGAGCACACTCCTTATTTTAAAAAGTAAAAAGGTGGATTCTGCAATCCGGCACAATGAATACAGCAGCATGGCTCAGTTTACTTTTGATGTTAGTGTTTGGCTGCAGGGGACCAATTGATAAAGGCAGGACTAAAGGTCAACAAAAGCAGATTGTGATTCTGCAACCCCTGCATTCTTTCTCAGCAAAAACATTAGTGTATTTAAAAGACAGTATCGAACAGTTTTATCCTGTTAAAGTTATTGTAGCTCCGATAAAAGAATTCCCAGTAAATGTTTACTACAAACCCCGCAACCGTTACCGTGCTGATTCAACCATTAAATGGCTGAAGCAAATTGTTCCTGATTCAGTAAGGTTGATTGTTGGAATAACAGATGAAGATATTTCAACCAGCAAAGGATTGTATAAAGATTATGGAGTAATGGGTTTGGGTTATCGTCCTGGCAAAGCATGTGTTGTATCAACAGTTCGGTTAAGAAAATCAGCAACATCAGCACAACAGCTGCAGCTGCGGATTTTTAAAGTGGTGGTTCATGAAATGGGACACAATTTCGGATTGCCGCATTGTCCAGATCAATCCTGTATCATGGTTGATGCTGAAGGAAAAATGAAGCTGGATGATGAAAAGGGATTGTGTACAGATTGTAAACGAAAGATTTCATTCAAATAGTTCACTCACCCGGATGATAAGTTCTTTCCGCATGCTTCATCACATCTTCTTTATAAAAAAGTACATCTTTAAACTGCCCTTTGGTATACATTTCCAATTGATCTTTAAAATGTGGTGAATTTGGGTTGCCGCTGTTACCACCTGCCAGCAATGATTTAGCTTTTATCTTTTCTCCAAACTCAACAGCACAGATAAAACTATTACCATGGAAGCCGTAGCGTTTTTTTGTTCCGGGAAAACTGCTGCTTTTATACGATGGCAACATGCCCCATAATGCAGATGCAAATGGAACGGGGTAACTGATTTTATTATCATTATAGTTTTGAACAAGATCATTACTTACCCGTTGGTAACGGTTCACATCACCCCACGGAATTTCCCATGTGCCAAATTGTTGTCTGAGTTGATTCACTGTTTCTAATAATGGCTTCAGGAATTGATCAGGGCTTGCTGTTGCAGCAAAACGTTTGGTGGCAGTTACCTGGTCGTCTTCACCATCTGCAATATAAATTTTACTGATGGCTGAGGTCAATCGTTCTGCCCATTCAACCGCTAATGTTGTTGCAACAGAATATTCAGATGAATAATAATTCCAGTTTTTTAATACAGCAATCGGTGCAGCCAAAGAACGATACAAGCTGTCAGTTGGTATGATATTCGTTTCAAATGATTTGATCAACGCAGGAATCAAAACTTCAAAAGCAGACAGATAAGTATCATAACCTGCAGCAATTGTTTTATCAATGGTGAATTTGTTTTCTCTGCTCAGCACTCTTGCTGCATTAATGCCACGGAAATTTTCACCATCAGGTGCCATGTAAACAGGATACTTATTTTTCTTTGGGCTTGCATCGCCACTTACGGAAAAAGGAGTAGAATTGCAATTCTGTATCCAGCCTGTTGACGGATTGTAAATATGTACCGCTTCTTCTGCATCATGCAACCCCATCCATTCTGTTTCAGTTACGCTTCCATCAACAGCCTTTCCCCAGTTGAATTTGGTGTTACGCTTTGGGACATAGTTGCCATGCCAGTAAGCAATATTGCCAAACTTATCAGCAAACACGGTGCTGTTACTTGTGTTACCACGAAGTGCCATTACTTTTTTATACTCTTCCAATCCTTTGGCTTTGGTACGTTGCCAGCTTTGCAGCAAACCATTCATCATGCGGTTAGCTGAACGAACACTGATGTATTGCCCGTTTCGTTTCGCCATTACCGGACCATGATGCGTTGAATAAGTAGTGAATGTTTTAGTGATCAGTTCGTTTCCATTTTTCACTTTAATGCTGATCTGTTTTTGCTTAACAGGACGATGTGCATTTTCATAGAGATAAGTCATTTTACTGCCATTAACACTGATCTTTTCTACGTACATATCGGCTACATCAACATTCGCACTGGTATGCATCCAGCCACAATATTCATTGAAACCCTGGTACACAAAAAACTGCCCCCATGTAACTGCTCCGTATGCATTCAACCCATCCTCACTTACCATATGTACTTCCGGACGGAAATAAAAAGTTACGTGAGGATTGATATATAAAATCGCTTTTCCACTTTCCGTTTTCGATGGAGCAAGGGCAAACCCGTTGGAGCCACTGCTGTTCTCAACAAATTCTTTAGCACGATAAGCAACCATTTTAGTACTATCGCCGTATAAATTCTTTACATCTTCTGCTGTAATATCACCCGTGCTGATAGCTCCAATACTTCCATCGGTCCACAATAATTGATACCAGGGTTTGAAACGATTAAGTAAAGCAGGTTTCACATCAGGGTGTGTATAGAGATAATAATTGATTCCATCGGCATATGCCTGCAACAATTGTTTTAGCCAGTGTGGTGCTTTGTTATAATCAGCAACTGCTTCTGCACTGTCAATAACCAGTTTTAAATAGAGATCATTATACAATTCTGTTTCACCAAACACTTCAGCTTTGCGACCCAGCTTTTCAATATAATTCATTTCCACCCGTTTGAAATCATCTTCACATTGGGCATACAATAATCCAAACACAGCGTCTGCATCAGTTTTTCCATAGACATGCGGAATGCCCCAGTTATCACGGATGATGCTGACATTTTTTGCCTGTTGTTTCCATTTGGAAATTTCGGTTTTGCTGAATGGCTGTGCAAACAGCTGAAATGGTAATACGATAAAAAACAGAATGAATTTTCTCATGCGTCAACGAATAAAGAAGTGATCTTTAAATGTACAGCAAAGCTTCTTTATTCAGAAAAAACGTGGAGGAACGGTATAATCAGTCTATTTCAGGCATTTGAAAAGCAGTTGCCTGTGCGTGAGTTTTATGTTTCTTTCTTAAATCGGGTTTCCAGTAAAAAAACCAGCGGAGTGTATTTGCTCTTGTGTATTGATAGCCACTTAACTTTTGCTGATACACCAGCATATATCCAAGATCAAATGAAAGTGAAGGAACGATTTGTTGTTTTATGCCTGCAAAAAAACGGTTTTGATCAAACGGATTGTAGATAATGTCTTTGCCCATTTGCACCAGCAACTCATCTGCAAATACAATTGATGGGATGTATTTATTTTTGCTGACAGGTACATTTAAAGAAAACAGATACCTGAACCTTGTGGTATACCGGTATGCATCAGTCAATTGGTTATTTGCAATTTTCTGAGACCATCTTTCTTCAATCCTCAAGCGGTTAAGAGTTGATATTTTTCCAAGATTACCACTTACCTGAAATTGCTGATACAGGCGATTTTCATTTGTAAATAATTCTGTCAGTTGGGTTTTATTTGCCAGCCACATATGACCGGCCCCGGTAGCAACTGAAAAACTTTTATTTACATTGTATAAAGCTCCCAGCCTTACAAAATAAAAACTGTTGCTCGCCATGAAATTTGTTCTGCGGATATGAATATCTGCAAGAATGCTCCATTTATTACTAACCTGTGCAGCAGTATTCACACTCCACCAGAAATGATTTTGCTGCTGAACTGATTTTGCCTGCTGTGCATTTACTGACTGTGTAAGGAGGAGAACGGATAAGATAAAAACGGCTGCTTTCAATATTGCATTATTTGAATGAAGCTGCAAAACTAACCTGTTAAAATAAAAGGCATGGTGAGTTTCGTCACAGCTTTTGCTGATTATTATCTGAAAAACAGGTAAAAAATATTTCTTTCCTGCTGTGAAGTGGCTTTTATACTGAACACAGTTATAATCAACCCAGCCATTTTTCTTTACTCCGTTTTTTTCATTTCAATTTTTTCCCCGTTTCCAATGAACCAGGATTTGATCACTTTGCCTGTTTGATCCAGTTCAAACTCAATAAAACGACCGGAGTTATCTGCATAAAAAAATCTCGTTTTTGATTCAGCCTTCAGTTCAATATCCGGTGCACCTTCACGGTGACGGTATAATTTATTATTCTTTTTTATCAACTCAATTGGCCCGGTGGCGATATACTTTCCAACATAGTTGTCTAAGATTGCAGCATCAATTTGTACTTCTTTTGGAGTGTAGGGTATTTGAACCGGAAGATCGAACATGATTGAAGCCAGTGCAATACCAAGACTGGTAGAATTTGATCCATTATTCGAAATAACAGCAATGCAAAGATCATCGGCAGGATAGTAGGCGAGATAAGATGCGAAACCGGGAATGCCTCCGTTATGTGATACACGCTTATGTGTTTTCAAACTGTCAATACCAATTCCGTAACCATAATTGTCCATAAAAGGCGTCATCATTTTTTGTGTACTTGCTGCTGAAAGCACCTGGTTGCTATGAAGTGCTTTTGTCCAGAGGTATAAATCTTCAACGGTTGACACCATGGCTCCTGCGCTGTAAGGTCCTTCCATTGAAATATACATGGCCTGCTGCCAAACGCCCTGTCTGTTTTTGTCGTAACCCTTTGCCCGAAAAGCCAAAATAGAATCAAGCCGGTCCATGCCCGTATTTTTTAAACCTGCCTTCTTAAGAATATTTTCTTCAAGATATGCAGTGAATTTTTTCCCTGAAACTTTTTCAACAATCACACCCAACAGAAAATAACCCGAGTTACTGTAGTTCCATTTTGTACCCGGCGAAAAATCAAGCGGCTTGTTTTTAAAAAGGGCAATCATTGAATCAGTTGAAAGAGGTTGGATTGCTTTGGGCCAAAACTCAGGAAGATCAGTATAGTTTTTTATTCCTGATGTATGATTGAGCAGCATATGTATGGTTATACTGTCGCCTTTTGGATAATCAGGAATGTATTTGCTTAGGTAATCATCAACACTCAGTTTTCCCTGCTCTGCAAGTAACAGAATACAGGCTGCTGTAAACTGTTTGGTAACAGAACCGATACGGAATTTTGTATCCGCTGTATTCGGAACATTCCATTCCCGGTCAGCCATTCCAAATGATTTTTTGTAAATGACTTTTCCTTTTTGCATCACCAGTATGCTGCCATTGAATTCTTTCACTGTATACTCTGCCTGGGCATAGTTGTCCAGTAGCTGCGGATATTTTTTTTGTGCATTAAGTGCAAAGGGGATCAGGAGGAGTACAATTATTTTTTTCATATCTGAATGTGAGTTTTAATAGTAAAAGAAACAGTTTTTTATTTTTTTCGGAAAGGCTGTTTTTTCCAGTAGGTTAAACTTCTCCAGGCCCATTCAAAGGGGCCATATAAAAAATGACGCAACCATATATGACTGTAAATAATCTGGACTACCCATATGGCTGCAAGTGTCAAATAAACCTGGTAACGTTCCAGTTGCCCGTAAAGCCCCAAGCCAATTCCATAAAAAAGAAAGACAGCAAATACAGATTGCATAAGGTAATTGGTGAAAGCCATTTGGCCAACAGGACGAAGTACTGCAAATAACCACTTAAACCAACCGGATTTATACAGCAGCATTAATAATCCAAACAACCCCAGTGACCGTGCAACCCGATCTATTTGAAAAAATACAAACGATGTAGTTTTTGCATAATCGTACCAGTTAAATTGGGCTGCAATAAGCGGTTGCATTCTGAAATAAGAAAGAACCACTCCTATACCCATGCCGGCAAGAAATAAAAGCCAATACAATTTTATGTCTGCATTACCTGTGAGAACACCCATTTTAAAAAAGGCCATACCCAAAAACATGAAGATCAACACATCCCAGATTTCAAAGTAGAGATATTGAACAAGCTGATTGAGATAGCGGTTGCTTCGAAATTCATAAAGGTCTTCATAGCTTCCTGTATTATTTTCAATAGCCTCCTGCATTCTTTTCTTTCGTCCGTCAACAGATGTTTTGTTTTTGAACTGCTTCATGGCATCAACAGCCTCCTGTTGTTTGACGCTTAGTTTTATTACCGAAGTATCAATTAGCGCAGCAGCTTCACCACGTTGAATAATTTTTTTATCAGAATAAAAATCCCTGTTTTCTCTTATCGTCATGAACAGCAAACACACAGCAGCACAAATAATAAGTTTTTTGGGAGATAGTTTTCTAAAAACAAATACTACAATGCCGATACAGGCATAGTCTAACAGGATATCGCCATTCCATAATAAAAGAAAAACATCAGTTATGCTGAATACCATCAGCCATAATTGTCTGCGGATAAAATAATCCGCTGACTCAACACCTGGGATTCTTTTTTCAAGCCTGCTTGTGAATAAAAAAACACCTGCACCAAAAAGCATTGAAAACAAAGCCCGCTGTGTACCATTAAATAAAGTCTCTACCGTATACCATAAATAATAATTAATACTTCCATATTCGTTCAGCAACGAAGGGTCATGCGCAACGGGCCCCGGTAACGACATGCTGGGTATATTCATCAGCAGAATGCCAAGTATGGCAAAGCCACGCAAGCTGTCGAGCAGAATAATTCTTTCATTTTGACTTACCGGTATTGCAACAGTATTTGATTCCATTAGCTATGTTGAAAATGATGCCGATTTAGTTTTATACAGCCTGAACATGTTTTTTTAATGGTTGCCATTTCCAATAAGTTAAACTTCGCCATACCCATTCAAGCGGCCCGATACGGAAATAATGCAGCCATACATAACTGAAAAGAATATTGAGTAACCAAACACAGCCAACTACATAATACAGTTGATAGCGGTGCAGTTCGTTGAACAGGTTAAATCCATGACCATGAAACAAAATACCGCAGGTGATATTTTGTAACAGGTAATTACTGAAAGCCATTTGCCCAACCTTTCCCCATGCATTGAACAAAAACCGGAACCAGCCAAGTTTGTAGAAAAACATAATTAAACCCAGATGACCAATGGTTAAACCAAAGCGCCTGATTTCATACGTAGCAAATGGAGTTTGCTCCAGCATTTTAATAACGTCGAATTTAGTTGTAACCGCCATGTTCAGTTTCCAGTAAGCAAGCGGGAAAGCAATTATATAACCCACCAGTGCCAGGATGAGATAAAACTGTTTGCTCCGTTCGCCGGTAAGAATTTTCAGCTTAAAAAATGCAATACCAATAAGCATGAAGATGATGCAATCGAGAAAACCATTATGATAAAAATCTGTCGTCTGCAGCATGAAGTTGATATCAGCATAGTAGGAGAACAGCGTTGCATAAGAACCTTTTGTTTTGCGAAGCTCTTTTGCTGTTTCTTTTTGTTTACTCTCCAGCTTTTGTTTTTCCTGGAAACCATTCCATTTTTCCATTACTTCTTTCTGATCATCATTCAGTTTTATTTTCGTCGTGTCAATTTTTTGAATAACGGCAGCTTCCTTTTTCAACCGCAATGGTTCTTTATCCATCCAGGTTGATTTTATGGTGAACAGAACCAACAGTATTGCAGCAACCAGGAAAAGGTATTTCG
>JBEBHT010000281.1:0-5559 GCA_040081135.1 Lacibacter sp.
AAGATTTCAGCCAAAGGCGGCAGGGGGTAAAATACAGGCATGACACTGGAGTTTGTTTGAAAGTTTGGGCAATTCTATCAGATTTAATGGGAACAGCCAGGAGTTCCTTTTTTAAATCACCTCAATTTTTCAGAAATCTGCAGAACTATGCCTTCTAAATAGTTGAGTTTTTTAACCCGGAATATCACATCAAACCCAGCAGCAAAGAACAAATCTTCATGCCTTGGGCTGGCATACATGACATGAAAAGCCCGGGGGTAATTTTTCAACGATGTTTTGATTTTTTGAATAACTGATTTCATCAGTATTTCATCGAAAGGATTAAAGAGAAAAACAGTGCTTACTTCCTTCCCTATTTCGAGTGTGGTAATGTCTGCCCATGAAAGTTCGTATTGAAGATGGGGAAATAGCTCTTTTATTCCTGCCAGGTTTTTTGCAGCGGCATCAATCATTTCTTTGGCAAAATCAATTCCTGATACGTTGTTAAAACCATAATGAGCAGCAATGCACATTGCTCGCCCTTTGCCGCAACCAATATCAAGAAATGTTTCTGTTTTTGCTTTTTCGGGAAGATGAGAAAACAACTGTTCGATTGTGAAATAACTCACAGGCATGTACTCTGTAGCATGTGCAAGCTGATCGCCTTTTATTGTGAAACGGGAAAGATTGTTGAAGGAAGTTGTGTTGATCCTGTATTTTTTTTCTCCCTTCAGCTCATGATAAAGTGTGAAAAAACCAAGTCTCACCCCCCAGTTAGTTGCAATGTAAATGAAGTACCGTATGTGTTGAAAAATCTTCAAGATGCAGATGGTCTTATATCAATTACTTTTAGTTGAAGACTAACGGTGCCGTTCCAGTCATTTTCATCAATCGTGTATAACACATCAAATGTTCCCTGCTGAACAACAGGTAATAAATGAGCTGCACGGAAACAGATTCCTGTAATCACAACATCGTTTTGTTTTATAACCAAACGCAGATGCTGTTCTTTTACAATTTTGCTGTATCCTGTATCAGTAACTTTTCGACTGATGAACACCGGCCGCATATTTTCAGGTCCGAATGGCTCCATTTGTTTAATGATATTAAAGAAGCCTTGGCGGATATCAGTAAATGAAAGTTCGGTATCAATAACAATCTCAGGAATCAGTTGCTCAGGTGTAATTGTTTTGCTCACCACCTCTTCAAAAGCATTTGCAAACGCCTCAATATTTTGCGGAAGTAAGGTTAATCCTGCCGCTGCGAAATGCCCCCCATAACCTAATAAATGCTCACGGCATGCATGCACTGCTTCATACAAATTAAAACCACTTACACTCCTGGCACTGCCGGCAGCATAATCACCACTTTGCGTTAACACAATGGTTGGGCGGTAATAGTGTTCTGTTAACCGGGAAGCTACAATTCCTACAACACCTTTATGCCAGTGAGGTTGAAACAAAACGGTTGATTTCTTTGCTTTAAGAATTTCACTGTCATTAATCATCACTAATGCTTCTTCAGAGATTGAAGTGTCGGCTTCCTTTCGCTCATCATTATCTGCATGCAGCATTTCTGCATAGCTCAATGCTTCTTCATAAGTTTCAGCAATAAACATTTGCACTGCTTTTTTTGCATCATCCATACGGCCGGCAGCGTTTACCCGGGGGGCAATCATAAACACCAGGTTAGTAATGTGCATGATCTTATCTGCTTTGCTTAAAAACATTAATGCCTTGATGCCATTGGATGGTTTATCGTTTACCTGTTTCAAGCCATGAAAAGCAAGTATCCTGTTTTCGCCGGTAATAGGAACAATATCAGCTGCAATAGCTGTTGCCACAAGATCAAGATAGCAGATCACTTTTTCCTCAGTAATGCCGAGTTTTTGTGCTAATGCCGTTATTAATTTAAATCCAACACCACATCCGCAAAGCTCTTTATAAGGGTATAAACAGTCTTTTTGTTTAGGGTTTAGTATGGCAGTTGCCGGTGGAAGAATTTCGTCAGGAAGATGATGATCACAAACAATAAAATCGATCTCCAGTTCTTTTGCATACCTGATTAAGTCAATTGATTTTATACCGCAATCGAGAGAAATAATTAATGTAAATCCATTCGCCTTGGCGAAGTCAATTCCCTGTTTTGAAATGCCATAACCCTCCCTGTATCTATGGGGTATATAAAATTCAACAAGATCTTTTTGGTAAACAGAAACAAGGAACTGGTACATGCAGGCTACGCTGGTAGTGCCATCCACATCATAATCACCAAACACAAGAATTTTTTCTTTCTGATCAAAACCCGACAAAATTCTCTCTGTCGCTTTCTGCATATCCTTCATTAACCAGGGATCATGCAGGTCGCTTAGTTGCGGGCGAAAGAAATTCTTTGCTTTTTCGAAAGTATCAATACCCCTCTGAACAAGGATTTTGCAAATGATTGGGTGAATTTTCAGCTCAGCAGCAAGTGCCTCTATTTTGATAGTATCAGACTGCAAAAGGGTCCATCTTTTTTGCATGCAGTTAGTATTTTCTGTCGGTTGTAAAACGTACTAAAGATTCAAGCCCATTTCTTATTTCATTTTCAGGGAACTGGTGCAGTAATGCAATAGCTTCATCTCTGTATTGGTTCATCTTTTCGGTAGCATATACAATCCCTCCTGCTTTTACCACTTCTTCAATAACATGGTTCACGTATTTCTTCTGCTTGTTTTCATTCTTAAGAATATAAATCAATTCTCTTTTCTTGGCTGCACTTACGGTATTAAGCGTATAGATTAAAGGGAGAGTCAGTTTTTTTTCTTTGATGTCATTTCCTGTTGGCTTTCCAATCGATTCACTTCCGTAGTCAAACAGATCATCTTTGATCTGGAAGGCAATGCCGGCCTTTTCGCCAAAAAGTTTCATCTGTTCTGTTTTATACGGATCATTTGTAGTCGACCAGGCTCCAGCTGCACATGCCGAGGATAAAAGTGATGCAGTTTTATTCTTGATGATTTCAAAATATACATCCTCACTCAGGTTGAGTTTTCTTGTTTTTTCTATTTGAAGTAATTCACCTTCACTCATCTTTTCAACTGCTTCCGACAGTATTTTTAAAGTGGTAAAATCATCATTTTTAAGCGACAAAAGCAAGCCTTTGGATAACAGATAATCACCCACAAGAACAGCAATCTTGTTCTTCCAGAGAGCATTTATAGAGAAAAAACCTCTTCTTTCCATTGATTCATCAACCACATCGTCATGCACGAGTGTTGCCGTATGCAGTAATTCAACCAAAGCTGCTGCCCTGTGTGTACTTTCGGTGATATCTCCAAAAAGCTTGGCACTCAGAAATACAAACATGGGCCTTACCTGTTTACCCTTTCTTTTGATGATGTACTGCATAATCCTGTCAAGTAAGGATACCCTGCTTTTTACTGCCGATTTGAATTTTTCTTCAAATTCTAGCAATTCATCTTTTACCAGAAGTTGTATTTGTTGCGAAGAGTTCATGAAGCGGCAATTTACATTAATTGAACATCTTTCATTTAATTTGAACCCAAAGCAACTTTTTGTTTGTTCAAAAAGTCTCTTAACGTATTGTTATTGTAAATAAATATTAAAAATTTTGCGTTTTTTAGTCACGGATATCTATTTTTGCAATAATCATCAGGAATTATCGAAACTTAATACAACAACTATGGCAAGCAAAAAGTACAGTCTCCTTCTGGGGGCCCTATGTTTAATCTTAACCAATCTGTCTGCGCAGAGCTATGATTGGAAGGACTCATCTCTGGTTCCCAAAAACGGGAAATCACAGCACAGCGAATTTTTACAGAACCAATACCCATTTCCGGCTAAACCACGTAACCAGTGGGAAATCGGATTAAGTGTTGGTAACGTAGCTATCAGCGGCGATGTTGGTGCACGTATCCCGCAAATTGGCTGGGGTGCTCATGTTAGAAAAGCTTTCGGTTACATTTTTTCTGCAAGAGTGCAATACAGTGGCGGCATTGCAAAAGGAATGAATTGGAATCCAGCTTTCAACTATGGCAAAAACACAGCATGGAAGAACAATTATAATGCTCCTGTTAATTATACTTATCAGGCTCCTGCTGGAGGTGTTCCCGGATTACCTAACGGACAAGTAGGTCAAGTGTATAAGTTAAGTTCAATAGCATTAGCAGGGGGAAACTATGTTCCTATGGCAGATGCGGCTATGGATCCTGTATATTATAATTACCGTACTGTATCTCATCAACTGGCGTTGCAGGGAATCATCACTTTGAATAATATCCGTTTCCATAAAGCTAAGACAGGTTTTGTTATTTATGGTCTTGGTGGTATTGGAGGTATGATTTATGAATCAAAGGTTGACGCCTTTGATGCCGGTGGTTTGCCATATACTCCTTTGTTCAGGGCCGTTAACGCAAAGTATCAAACTGCAAATAAAAATAAAGGCGACATTTTACGTGACCTGAGAGCTGGAATGGACAAAAAATACGAGACAGCTGCTGAGGGCCAGAATCTGCGCCGTCCTAAGTTATTTGGTATGACATTCAAACCAGCGGTTCAGATTGGTGCTGGCGTTGCGTTCAAATTGAGCAAGCGTCTGAGCCTTGGTATTGAAGAAGTTCTTACATGGTCAAATGATGATTTATTAGATGGTCAACGTTGGCAGGAAGCTGCAATGGGAGATGCATCAATGACACGTGATTTTGATGCATGGCATTATACAAATGTAAACTTAAATTATAGCCTTGGATCTAAAGCTGTTGAACCTCTTTGGTGGTTAAATCCTTTAGATTATGCTTATAATGAGTTAAATGCTCCCCGTCACATGAAAATGCCTAAGCCAGTTTTAGATGATGCAGATGGCGATGGTGTAACTGATCAGTTCGATAACGAACCTAATACTCCTGCAGGCTGCCCTGTTGATTCTCATGGTGTAAGCCGTGATACAGATGGCGACGGTGTTCCTGATTGTAAGGATAAAGAATTGATTACTCCAACACAATGTCAGCCAGTTGATGCTGATGGAGTTGGTAAGTGTCCAGATCCTGAGTGCTGCAAAAACCCAGTTATTGCACCTCCAACCTGTAACTTAGTTGATCTTCCAAGCATCAATTTTTCTGGAAACAGCACAGCATTAAGTGCTGAAGGAAAAGCATTGTGTGGAAGCGTAGCTTCTTCTTTACGTGGCAATCCTGAGTGTAAAATGATTGTTTGCGGCAGTGCTGCTAAGAGCAAATCAGGTCAGGCATTAGGACAAAAACGTGTAGATGCAATCGTTAAATACCTGGTTGAAGTACAAGGTATCAGCGCAGACCGTGTTGTTGCTCAATACGACTGTCATGAAGGTGATCCTTCAGTAGTTGAGCTCCGTGCTGAGAAAAAGTAATAAATCAGAACTAATTGCTTATATAGCCCCGACTCAATAGTCGGGGTTTTTCTTTATGAAAAGATTAACCGGGAATTGTATTATTTGAAAACGGATGGGGCTAATTTGCCCAAATAACTTAACTTCGTGGGCTTTTATGAATATCAGAACTGGAATTTTAGTGCTTTTTGTGGGTATCCTTTCTCTTGCTTCCTG